>JAAZIY010000422.1 GCA_012800625.1 Lentisphaerota bacterium | reverse complement strand
TAGTGTAGCTTCGTGTGTCTTAGTGTCCAAAATTCTGCCGGGTCACCTTTTTGGACGCGGTCGACCTTAGTGTCCCAAAAAGGCAATATTAGCGCGTAGCGGCGAATTTACGCGCTTCGCTATCGGCCATTAAGATATCCTCGAGGCTGTCGGCGCTGTACTTGGGCAATTTTTGCAGTGTGTCGGCCACGATCCGGCTGATTTTTGCGAAGCTTATTTCTTTGCGGCAGAATCTTTCCACTGCCACTTCATTGGCGGCATTTAGAACTGCTCCTGCCGCTCCGCCTTGTTGCAATGCCAGCCGGGCCAACTCGGTGGCCGGGAAGCGTTTCAGGTCTGGCGGCATAAACTCCAGCTTCCAGACTTTGCTGAAGTCCATGCTTTGCTGCAGGCTGGGCGTTCTTTGCGGGTATTGCAGGCAGTATTGTATGGGCAGCCTCATGTCCGGCAGTCCGAGCTGAGCCAGGATGCTGTGGTCCTTGAATTCGACCATAGAGTGCACTATGGACTGCGGGTGCACCAGGACCTCGATCTGCTCAGGCCTGGCATTGAAGAGCCAGGCCGCCTCGATGATTTCCAGGGCTTTGTTCATCATGGTGGCCGAGTCCAGGCTGATCTTGCGCCCCATGCTCCAGGTGGGGTGTTGCAGTGCCTGTTCGAGGCTGACCAGTTCGAGGTCCAGCTCCGGGTCTGCATAAAATGGGCCGCCGCTGGCGGTAAGCAGGATGCGTTTGAACTCCGCCTCGCTCTGTCCTTGCAGGCATTGAAAGATAGCGCAGTGTTCGCTGTCCACCGGCAATATGCGGCTGCCGCTTTTGGCTGCCTCGCGCATGACCAGCTCACCGGCCATCACCAGGATTTCTTTGGAGGCCAGCGCGATGTCCTTGCCGCTGCGGATGGCTGAGAGCACCGGCAGCAGGCCGGCGGTGCCCACTATGGCGCAGAGCACCAGGTCTATATCCGGTCCGGCCAGCTGCTCACAGAGCTGCTCTTCATTGTCGAGTATGCGGGTGTGAGCCGGCAGCTTGCCCTGCAGTGCCTGATTTTGCTGCGACATTACCCATTGCGGCTTGAACTCGAGAGCCTGTTCGGTCAAAAGAACGCTTTGCCGCCCGGCAACCAGGCCGACCAGCTCGAATTCGGAGGAAAGATGCCGGACTACCTCCAGGCTTTGACGACCTATAGAGCCGGTGCTGCCTAATATCGCCAGGCGCTTCTTGTGATTTCTTTTCATTTGTTTAGCTTGAGCTTGTTTTATCAGGTAATAGAATGGGAGTTTGGGCAAAAAAACACTTCAAGTCACAGCATTTTTTCCCTGTCAAGTTGAAGTTTCACGATTCTTGACTATAGTAGAAAGAATGCCGGAAGATATGTTTCGAGCGGGTGTAGCATAGTGGTAATGCTTCGGCCTTCCAAGCCGACGAGGTGGGTTCGATTCCCATCACCCGCTCCATTTTATTTTAAATCCAGGCGTATGAGCTTAATTTAACCGTTATATTACTCGACAAGGGCTTTTTTCGCCAAAACTTGGGCGCTACTGAGGCATGAAGCGCTGAGTCCAGTGTGACTTGGCATCTAAAACCTGTCCTGCTTCTTTTAGCAAAATCGTTATCAACGAGAAAGATTATGCTGCCGATTACTTTTACTTTTGCCTACGCTGCATTTTCCGATGAGTTGATTCCCTATATCATGCAGGAATTTGCTGAAAATGGGGCTGAAAACCTGGTTTTGAGTAGCTATTTGATCTCCCGCATTTTACAGAAGCCCGGCTTATTGTTCGAGCTTGAAAAAGCGCTTCAGGCCAATGGTCTTCGTTTTGTTGATGCACACAACCCCTTTGGCCTCTATCTGGATTTGAATGTGCCGCAGCCGGCACTGCGTGGCATAATGCTGGAAAGACATAAGCTGGCGCTGCGAATCGCGGCACATTTCGGCGTGAAGACCACTGCTGTACACGTGGGCAATCTGAATATGCAAATTTTTCCCGAATACGGACTAGAGCAGGTGCACGCCGCCGCCTTGCGCTCTTTGGAAGAGCTGCTGCCCCTGGCCGAAGAACTCGATGTCTGCCTCGCACTGGAGAATATCTGGTGTCCCACTAATACGCCGGAGCGCCTGCAGGACCTGATGGCCCGGTGTCCTTCCTCTCACCTGGGGCTTTGCTACGACTCCGGCCATGCCAATCTGATGACAAAAGACCAAAAGCTGGAGAACTGTGGCGTTATCCAGCAATGGCAGGGCATAGAGCCAATTGCCTACGATAAGAACATCTTGAAAAAAATGCTTCCTGAGATTGTCAACTGCCACCTGCATGACAATGACGGCATTAGCGATTTGCATAAGTTACCTGGCCAGGGAAGCGTAGACTGGCAGGAAGTCAAGACTCTGTTGGCGCAAGCACCGCGTTTGCAATGCATACAGGCGGAAGTGCGCACCGTGCCGGACCGACTCAGCATTGCCAGGCTCTGCCGCCAGTTCAAAGAGTTCTTCCAAAAATAGGCAACTGAAATGAGGGCTGTGAGCCTTGTGGCGTCCTTCAAAAAGTTAATTGGACACTAAGGCACACGAAGGGGGGAGGACACGAAGAGACACAAAGGGACACGAAGGCACACGAAGTTTTTCTTGGATTTCAGATTGAAGCGGCTTTTTTGCTATTGTTTTTATCTGTCTGCGGCACAGCTGCCCGTAATACATCAACACTCGACTTGCTTTTAGTTTTTGTTTTTTTGGATTAATTGAAAGGGAGCTTTATGTCTTGGGTACCGACCACCTATTTATTTGACTTTGAGCATTGCAATGATCTTACCCGGCCTTTTGTCATGCAGGAGTTTGCTGACAACGGGGCTGAAAACCTTGTGCTTAGCGACACCTTGATCAAGGAGGTTTTGAAGGACCCACATTTTGCCGACAAGCTGCACAAGGATCTAGCGGCCAGCGGTACACGCTTTGTTGATGCACATGCGCCCTTCGGCGTCTATCAGGACCTGAATGTGCCCGTGCCCGAGCTGCGCGACAATATGCTGGAGAGAATGCAGCTGGCTCTGCGCATCGCCGCGGATTTCGGCGTAAGTACCATTGCCGTGCATGTGGGCAACTCCAGGCCAAACTACTTTGCCGAGTACACTCTGCAGCAGCATCACGAGGCGATCTGCCAATCCTTGGAGACCCTGCTGCCGCTGGCCGAAAAGCTGCAAGTCTGCCTCGCCATTGAAAACATCTGGTTTCCCACCAATACGGCTGACAAGCTGCTGGATATGCTACAGCGTTTTCCCTCGCCATACCTGGGGGTCTGCTATGATGCCG
>JAAZIY010000421.1 GCA_012800625.1 Lentisphaerota bacterium | reverse complement strand
GTAAGCGTCCGTTCTGACCATATGTTTCTGCTGGCACTCTGTGCTACAGTAAGAATATGTCTGTTATGCCATAGTACCGCAGTGCTGATGTTCTGTCCCTGACCCGCTCAGACCTGAAAGAACCATCAAAGCCTGACAGCGACAACTAAAAACCGTCTGTTTCCAGCCAGCCTTGACGCTCCGTACACGGTTGAGCCTCTGCGGCTGTACGCCGTCCGGTTACTTTGTCGGCGCAGATGGAGCACTGGCGAACATGAGGGTTTTCCTCTTCGGCTGCCGGTTCGCGCTTGTGCCGGGGTCTGGCCAGGGCATAAAAAAACCGTCTGCGGTTTTCAGTCGCAGACGGTTTGTCCAAGGTTTTTATGCGTCTCAGGATTGGCTTTGTCGCCATATGTGCGGCAGCAGCTCGTCAATGTCCTGGCAGGCGGTTTTTCCCAGCCGTGGCAGTATGTCGGCCATCCAGGCCTCGAAGTCCACTTTGTTCTCCTTGCAGGTCACCGCAAGGCTGTTTATGATCGCGGAGGTTTCCCCGCCGGCCTCATTGCCCACAAAGAGCCAGTTCTTGCGGCCAAGCGCCCATGGCCTAATGGCCTGTTCGGCCGGATTGTTGTCGATGCCCACCGCTGGATTGCCAAGAAACACCGAGAGTTCTTTTTGCTGGTTCAATGAATATCTGGCGGCCTTAGCCAACGGTGAGCTTGGCGGCAGCGCCGCGCCGGCCGTCTCTTCGCAAAGTCTGAAGTAGGCCTCGGCCAGCGTGGCGCTGTGTCTGCGGAAGGCTTTGCGGGTCTCTGTCAGGGCGTTCTCCGCATCACTTTTTGCCGCCGCGTCGGCCGCCTTGCGCTCGTTGTCGTAGAGCAGCTGGACCAGGCGCAAGGCCTCGAGACGGCGCGGGTCATCCAACGGCTGAGCCTCAAAGAACTTTCTTCTGGCGTGCGCCCAGCAGCCGGCGCGCTCTCCGGGCAGCAGGTCGTATCCGGAATATCCGTCGCATATGCAGGTTCCCAGATAATCTCCCATCAGAAGCTTTGCGGTTGCGTGATTTCTTGAAAGCGTGAAGTGGAAAACCGTGATTGGCGGGCCGATCCCGGTTTTCCTTACCCAGACATGGCATCTTTGGCACTGCCCCTTGGCCAACATCCTCACCTGGGTTTCATCGGCGTGGATGACCGGGCATTGCATGACCAGCTCAAGCATGCGCTGGTAAAGCGGCTTTATCAGGAAGGCGATATCCGCGGCCCACTTTGACATGAGCGCGCGCCCGATCATGATGCCTTGTCTTTGCAGATCCTGGCTTTGGCGGTAAAAGGGCATGTGGTTGATGAACTTGTCATATATCAGATGAATGGGCACGCTGACATCGTAGTGCGCCCGGTCGGAGTTTTCACTGAGCACATTGGGGAGCGGCTCGGGAACGGCCACGCCCAGGCCAGGGTTGCCCGGCGCGGCGTATTTGGCGCGCTTGACAACCACGACCACATACTCTTGGCGGTGTTTCAGCCTTTGGGTCGTTTCAAAGCCGATCAGCTCCAGGCCTTCCTTCTCGTTCTCGGGCAGGTCTATGATGAGCTCCTCGCGGGGCAAGTGCTCGGGGAAGTCGTTCCAGCCGGCGCTGCTGTGGGTCTGTTTACTTGAGCGCTGGTGAGCGTCAACTTTCGAAGTTTTCGCCGCCTGCTGCTCGTCTGCCTCAGGTAGCTCCAGGCCCGGAAGCAACGGGGTGGGGTCGTCCACGAAACGCTCGGACTTCTTGCCGAACAGCATCTTTTTAAGTGACGCCACCTGCGACCGCAATGCATCGATCATCGATTGCGCCTTGGCCAACGACTCGTCCCTGACAGCGATCTCGGCCTGCGCCTTGGCCAGCTTCTCGTCGCAGGCCTTGGCCACGGATTCCAGGTGCTTGTCAAGCAGATTGCGACAAAAAGCCGCATTCGGACAAGCATCCGGAAGAAGCCAGTTTATATGTGTGTCATCTTCTTGCATACCAATAATTTAGCATATATATTTAAGTATGCAAGCCGAAATGACAAAAAAAGTGAAACATTTTCATTTTTTTATGTGCAAGGCTAATAAAAAGCTATCAAAAATCCGACCATGCCGGCTATTATTGTTTTTTGGCATATCTTTTGTAGAACCCGCCCGGCTTGACGCCGTCAAGGAGCATATTAAGCTCACGGCGGGTGATGAGCAGATCGCCTCCTGAGTTCTTGGGCAGATTGAACTGCCCCTGCTCAAGGCGCTTGCTCCAGATCGCATAGCCGTCGCCCTCCCAGCTCAGAATCTTGACGATTTTCAGCCGACGGCTGATGAATACAAAATAATGTCCCGAGTCGGGCTGCTGCCCAAAATAGCTCAGGGTAGCGGCGGCCAGGCCGTCAAAGGACTTGCGCATGTCCACCGGCTGGCGGCAAACATATATTTTGCAGCGCGCTGTCAGGCCAAACATCTCAGCGCCCCCTTTCGCACAAGAGCCCGACAAGCCTCAGCAGAGTGGCCTCGTCAAAGCTTCTGTTCAAATGCAGCAAATAACCGCGGCATTCCATGACTATGCCGCTGC
>JAAZIY010000420.1 GCA_012800625.1 Lentisphaerota bacterium | reverse complement strand
CTTCATCGAGTTTTCCTGCTTTGTCCGGCTCCCTTTTCCCAACAAACCAAAAAGGGCAAGCGACGCATAAGCCCTTCGTGTCTCTTCGTGTCCTTTAGTGTCCTCCCCCTTCGTGTACCTAAGTGACTCAAGGCCTTTTTGGACGGGGGCTACTTTAGGAGCGAGCCAATTTTTGCATCATGACATACCAAGCAGCAGCATTTTCACGTCAAAAGCAATTGGTGGGTGCTGCTGCTATGGAGCGTCTTGCCTCGGCCAGGGTATTGCTTTGCGGTCTGGGCGGGGTTGGTTCCTGGGCGGCTGAGGCATTGACGCGTGCGGCTCTGAGGCACCTGACTTTGGTTGACCATGACTGCATACAGCCCAGCAACCTGAACCGCCAGCTGCATAGCCTGCATAGCACCCTAGGGCGCAGCAAGGTGGCCTGTATGCGCGAACGCCTACTCGATATTTCGCCTGAAGCGAAAATAGAGGCGCTGCAGCTGCGCCTAAGCCCGGCAAACTGCCGGCAATTATTGGAAAGCCAGCCCTGGGACTATGTTATTGACGCCATTGATGAGCGCCAGGCAAAGCTGGCATTGCTGCAAAATTGCCTGGAAATGCGCCTGCCGCTGCTCTCCAGCATGGGCTCGGCAAATAAACTGCATGCCGAACAAATCAAAATTGGCGATATTTCGCAGACTCGCGGCTGTCCCATGGCCAGGCTGTTGCGCAAAAACCTGCGCAAAGCCGGCTTTGATTGCGCTCTTACAGTGATATATTCAGAGGAGTTGCCGCTGTTGCCGCAAACCGAGACCGAAAAAGCAGAAGCGCCCGGAGAGAAGCGCCCACTGGGAACCATCTCCTATATGCCGGCTCTGTTTGGACTCAAAGCCGCCGCATATGTGCTGGAGAAATTGCTCGACAGTGAAAGCTATCCGCGGCGAGGAATGGATATCAAGAAGAGCCAAGATAGCGAATAAACCTGAAAACGGCTTGAGAAGATCATATCATCTTAGTGTGTCTTTTGTTTAAAATCTGAATTATCATGCGGTTGGTCTGGCTTTCCATCAATGCCTCCTACTCTCACAGCTCTTTGGCCCTGCCCTTATTGCATCAGGCGGCACAGTCGCAAAGCAGCTGGACCTGGCAGAAGCTGGAAAGCAGCCTGGGCGACAATCCCGGAGAGCTGGCTCTAAGGCTCTCCGAGCTGCAAGCCGACCTGCTCTGTTGCAGCCTCTTTCTGTTTAATTGCGAGTTTGTCTATTCTATACTGCAGCGCTTTCGGGTACTGCATCCGCACTGTGTGATTATCGCTGGCGGGCCGGAATGCCTGGGGCCAGGCGCTGTCAAGGTCCTGCAGAACTGCTCCGCCATTGACCTGGCGATCAGCGGCGAGGGTGAAGCAATATTGCCGAAAATTATGCAGATTATCAGCCAGGGAGACAGACCCCGCGGCCTGCCTGGCATGGCATGGAGGGAGGCTGCCAACGGAAAAATCGCCGCCAGAGAGCTGCAACCTCCCTTGCAATACCAGGCCTGGCCAAATGACAGCCCGCCCTGCATGAGTGAGTT
>JAAZIY010000419.1 GCA_012800625.1 Lentisphaerota bacterium | reverse complement strand
CGCAGCAAGAGTCCGGCAAGCACCAATCAGTCATCTAGTGCCTATATCTACTCCACCACCGGCGAATATGGCCGCGTCTACATGGCGCACAACCGTTTGTCCAATATGAATTTTCTGGACGGACACTGCGCCGCCGTCGGACCCGGCGAGTTTGTCGAACTGGTGCTGAGCGACTGGAAAGAAGACCGCACAAACGGTGCCACAGTGCAATGGATGGACTACAGCGGAGCGCAAATGACCAGCTCCTGGAAACTTTACACTGGACGCTACTAGGCTCTGAGCTGGTTTTAGACGATCGCGCCTTGCTGTACCTTTGTGTGTCTTCGTGTCCAAATTCCTGCCAGACCATCTTTTTGGACGGTCTATATATATAGTCACTCAACCCCCATACCAGAGTAAACCATGTTCAAAAAAAGCTGCTTGACCTTATTGTTTGCCGCCCTGTCGCTATTGGCGCAGAACCTTATCCTTGACGGCGACTTCAGCAACAGCAATGAGCGCCTCGTACCGGAGTGCCGCAGTAATGGCGGCCAAATCAGCCTGCATACCGAGGACTTGACTTGGAATAAATGTGCCAGGCTGAGCATTGATAAAATCAACAAGGACGCCGAGGGCAACGATCAAATTAGCGTCGCCATGTGGATAGGCGGAGGCAAAAACAACTTGGACAATGCCGGCCCGGGAGGCTTTGCCTGCAAGCCGGATACCACCTATCAGTTCTCGCTGGACATACGCGGCACGGCAAACCGCCTGGGAGTCTCAGCCATAGAATGGCAGAGCAAAGACAAACTCTGGAATTTCAAACGCAATAAAACCACGCTGGGAGGAATCCAGGTACAGCCGGAATGGACCAACTACAAAGGCAGCTTCACAACCGGCCCGCAGGCCAACAACGCAGCTCTGTATGTGCAAATCTGGTGGAATGCTAAACACGGCCCAACCACTATGAAGGTAGGCGACTATGTCCTAGTCGATAACGTGTCAATACTTGAACAGAAAAATAACCCCTTGAGCGCTGACAATGAGGCGAGCAAAACCGCAACACTGAAACTGCGCAAAAGCATAGCAACAAAAACAGGAATCTTTAGTGACTTCGCGGTTTTCAAAAGCGATGAAGAACCCGGTGCAAAAACACAAGTGCAGGTAGGCTATGACGAAAAAGCAATAACCCTGAACATAAACTGTGAAGAACCTATGGGGGTCATGCCCGCAGAAAAAGGGCTGTGGAGCGGAGACGTGATCGAGATATTCTTCGGAGACAAGCTCGGAGACCGCAGACTGAGCCAATTCGTCTTTGGACCGGACGGCGGAAAATACTCCGGACTGGGCGACCGCGCCGACGATAGCATGGACTGGCAAGTGGAAGTGCAAAGCCAAACAAATGCATGGCAGGCAAAAATTAACATCCCCTTTGAAACACTGGGATGGAAAAATCCCCAGGAGGGCGATAGCATAGCATTCAATGTCGCCAGGCAAAGAAAAAAAGCCAATGAGATGATTAGCTGGGCAGAGCTGAAACTATCCTTTCACGACGTGGAACACTTCGGCAAGCTAATCCTGGGAGACTACCCCGGCGGCATGAACCGGGAACAGTACGAGCGCTCCGAAGCTGAAAAAGAACAAGCGCGTTTACAAGAAAAGCTGGACAAGTTCGCCCAAAGAACCTATCTGCTCGCCCCAGTGCGCATCACTGAGGACTTCTCATTGCCTTTCTTGCCTGACGCCATGTTTGATCCGCCCGAAAAGATCGAGCTGCGCGCCGCCATCAACGAACTCAAACCGCTGGCATTGGCACTGGGCAACCTCAAAGACAAAGCGGTCGAGTACCGCATCCAGGTGGAATTGCAGCCGGAAAAAGACGAACTGCGCTTCGATTGGCACAATGGGCGCCCCTTTCCCGCAGTCACCCTGCGCCATGCTATCCCCATGCGCGACTCCGGCAATAGTGAGGATGCCCTCTTAGACCCGCTGCCGCGCATGAACGAAGCCAACAGCATGATGGTGCCGCCTAAAGAGGCCGGCCTGCTCTGGTTGGACTTTGACTGCAGCCAGCTGGAAGCAGGCACATACAATGGGAGAATCCGTGTTATCCCCCTGAACGATAAAGGAATTTTCAACAAGGCCGGCTACGGCTACGGCAATCTGGACTACGAGGGCGAGATGAGTGAACTGCCCTTCAGCCTGAAAATTGACCCAATAGTACTGGACACAGAGCCTAGCGTGCCGGGTAACTTCTTCTCGCCGCCGGCCAACAAACAAGTCATGCAACTGCTCGAGGCTAGCGGCATGCGCATTTATTTGCTCAATCCCTGGTCGCTGAAGTTCCCAGATGCGCCAAATGGAGGCATGCAGCCAGTCGCGGCAGGCGCAACCCGCAACCTGCAGATATTCGATGACCTGAACCAGCAAAAACTGCTTATTGGCTACAGCTGCTTCTCGGTGTTCATGCAACAGTACAAAAACAAGGCCGAACGCTGGCCGGAATGGCTGCAAGCACTGGCTGGCTTCATCAAAAATAGCGGCCTGCAGCCGCAAAACTGCTATGCCGAGATCTATGACGAGCCTAACCCGAAGGACTTTCAGGAAATCATGAAGGTCATGCAGGAGGCAAGGCAAAACCTGCCAGGAGTAAAACTCACGCTCACCCTGGGCGCCCATATTATGTCCGCAGAGCAAATGGAACAGCTTAACCCTTATGTAGACTGCTGGATACTTTGGAGCCACGGCTACTTCAAACAACCCGAGCACCTCGCCTTTATCCGCAAGGCGCAACAAGAGGGACGCGAAGTCTGGCACTACACCTGCGACACCGCGCTGCGCTCATCACTGGACCGAAATTATAGACGCAATGCATGGTTTGGAGAATATCACCGCCTTGACGGCAACTCCTTGTATCAGGGAATCACCGGTCTGGTACACTGCATGTGGAAAAAAACCCCGGCCGGCGAAATACTCTATCATGGGCCAGACTGGGCCATCCCCTCTATACGCTATATGGCCTTCAGACAAGGCATGACCGATATCAAATACCTGCACAAGCTGCGCCAAATCGCGCCAGATAACCCCGAGGTGCAGGAGTTCTTGCGCCAAGCCGCCAAACGCGTCGTGGTCGATTTCGGACATGACCCGGAAACTCCAGACAAGGTGCGCGAAGAAGCAGCAGACCTGATCCTGAAACTGCAACAGGCAAAATAACTGCAGACCCAGGGATATGGCAGCCAATCTTATGTAAGGAGCCGAACAAACCAACTCGGGCCTGCGGCTTATGCGGCGCCGCAGGCCCGCTTAAGCCCTTAGTGTGCCTAGTGTCTCTTCGTGCCCCTTAGTGACCTCCCCCTTCATGTGTTTGAGTGGCTCAAAGGCTTTGTGGACGGGATCTAACTTATACTATTTCCTGCTCCCCAGGCTTCACTGAAACATACTACAGCTGACAGCAAACGAAAATTTTCAGGCTAAAACAAGATATTTTATTTCTTTGCACTATAGTTATTATATCTGCCATCAAACAGACCAGCCTG
>JAAZIY010000418.1 GCA_012800625.1 Lentisphaerota bacterium | reverse complement strand
TCATGCCGCATTAATTACTCCATCCCTAAAACGGAAAACTTCGGGTTATATTGTCACAAGCCAAAGGCCGGGCTGATTCTCTAGTATGGCTTGCTCGCAAAAAAAAAACGCCAGTCATTTATCTATCTGCATCCAGGCCTGGGGCTTGATCGTCAGGCCTGGGTGTTTTTGCAGGTAGGCGCGCAGGGCATCCCGGGTTGCAATGCCGCTATCCTGCCGTTTTGAGCTTTGCTGCAGCAATATGGTGCGCAGCCTGGGATAGCGCCCGCTGCCGGCGGCGGCAAAGCTATTCAGCGCCAGTTTCAGGCTGCGCCGCTCGAGAGCATCGAACAGCTCCGGATCGCAAAACTCGAGGCTTTGCGCGGACTCGGAGATTCTCACCTTTATGCCATACACTCCTGAGTAGGTGTACGAGCTTTTGTTCTTCCACTGCTCGAGGATGACTTCCTTCAGCTCCGCCGCATTCAGATAAGCAGTGATGATATTATTCTCGTAGGGCACAAAGTCAAAAATATCCTGTTCGCTGAGCGCGGTTTTTGCCGGCAGTTTTTTTTTGCTCAGCACGCCGTGCAGCACGATGTCGGCCTGCACGGCTTCGGCTATAGCCAGGCAGAAGAGCTCGCTGGCCTGGCAGTCGACCCCGGCGCGCCCCTTGCTCGATATGTCGTTTTCCGGGCCTTCGGCGATGCTTTCGCTTTTGGCTCGATGCAGCATTTCCAGCCAGGGGCGCAATTCCTGGCGCAGTTCCTCGTCCTCCTCCCCATTTGGCGGCAGGTCCAGCAGCCTCGAGCTGATTTTCAGCACGCGCCGCTGCTTCGTATCCACCAGTGCCTCGACCAGTCCCAGCTGCTTGGCGGCCCAGCCTGCCTGCACATACCAGCTGCGCGGCCCGATGCGCTGTCCTGGCAGCGAGCGATGCGTATGCCCGCCCAGCACCAGATCGATCTCGGGAAACTGCTCGACGATGGCGGCCACCTCGTTTACCTGGCGCGTGTCTTCGCGCCCCTCCCAGGCCTGATGTATGGCCAGCACGATCATGTCGGGCTTGACAGTCAGCAGCTCGGGAAAAATCCTTTTCAGGCTGGTTTTGGCATATTCCACCTGGCAGGCCACGCCGAAGCTTTCACCCAGCCAATAGCGCATATACGAGGCGGTCATGCCGATCATGGCGACGCGCACGCCGTTGCGCTCCTCGAGACGCCAGGCCTGAAAGGGCGGCGCCTCATAGGCGCGCAGGTTGCCGCAGAGCAGTATGGGGCGCATAGGCTCGGCCAGCTCGAGGAAGCGCTCCAGGCCGAAGTCAAACTCGTGGTTGCCCGGCACCCAGACGTCGTAGCGCAGCGCGCGCAGCGCCGCCATGCCGGCCTCCCCCCTGGAAAGCGCGCCGATAAGCGTGCCTTGTATGCTGTCGCCGCAGTCGACTAGCAGGCAGCGTTGCGCACCAAGACTGTCGCGCTGCTCCTTGATCAGAGTGGCCAGGCGCAGCAGTGAGCCGTAGGCCGGACCCTCGTCAACCAGCACCGAATGTATGTCGGTGGTCTGCAAAAAATAAAGCTGGCGCTGCTCGGCCGCCAGGAGGGCGGCGAACAAGAAGAGGAGCAGAAAAAAACGACTAGGCTTTATCATGACTGAATGAGGAGAAGTGGTTCGGGCAGCCGGCAGGACGTCAAAGCCGCCCTGCCC
>JAAZIY010000417.1 GCA_012800625.1 Lentisphaerota bacterium | reverse complement strand
TGTGTGTCTTTGTGTGTCTTTGTGTGTCTTTGTGTGTCTTAGTGTCCAAAACACAGGGATTTTTTCTCAATGCAGACGCGGCCTGGCCGACAAATCTCAGTACTGTTCTTCCAACGAGCGGTCCAATGACCTGTAGTTGATTGCTTCGGAGATATGCTCTACGTTGATCATCTCGCAGTTTTCCAGGTCCGCGATGCTGCGCGAGATGCGCAGTATGCGGTCGTATGAGCGGGCGTTGATGCGCAGGCGCCTGATGGTCTCGCGCATGAACTCGAGGCTGCCATGATTTAGCTGACAGAACTGGTCCAGGTGCTTGCCATAGATACCGGCATTGTCCAGTATGCCGGTGTTTTTAAACCTGTGCAGCTGCCGGTCCCGGGCCTGGTTGACTTTGTCGCGCATGCTCTCGGAGCTCTCGCCGCATCTTTTGCTGGTCAAAAGCTCGTAGCTTACCGGCGGCACGTCAATATGCAGGTCGATCCTATCCAGCAAAGGCCCCGATATGCGGTTGCGATAATTCTGCACCTGGAAAGTATTGCAGCTGCAGCGCCGCGTCTGCGAGCCATGATAGCCGCAGGGACAGGGGTTCATGGCTGCCACCAGCATGATGCGGGCCGGAAAAGTGAAGCTGCCCGCCGCCCTGGCAAGGGTGACCTCGCCGCTCTCCATGGGCTGACGCAGCACCTCGAGCACATTGCGGCGATACTCGGGCAGCTCATCGAGAAATAAAACCCCGCGGTGCGCCAGGCTGATCTCCCCTGGCCGAGGGATATTCTTGCCGCCACCCAGCAGACCGGCGTCGCTGACCGTGTGATGAGGGGCGCGAAAAGGGCGGTTGACCACCAGACTCTGCTGCGAGTTCAGCACCCCGGCTATGCTGTATATCTTGCTGACCTCGAGGGCCTCTTCCAGGGTCATCTTGGGCAGGATACCCGGAATGCGGTTGGCGATCAGCGATTTGCCTACGCCTGGCTCACCTATCATTAAAAGATTGTGGTTGCCCGCCGCGGCAATCAGCAGTGCGCGTTTGGCACTCTCCTGCCCCTTCACATCGCTGAAGTCAAGCACGCTTTGCTGCTGGCGCGCAAACAGCTCCTGCAAGTTCACTTCAGTGGGCTGCAGACCACGATGCTCCGTGAAAAAAAGCAGCGCGTCAAGCAGATGCCTGACGCCGTACACCGCGATGCCGGAGACCGCCGCCGCCTCGCAGGCATTCTCGTAGGGCAGCAGAATGCGACGCAGGCCGATGTTTTTGGCATGCATCGCCATGGGCAGCGCGCCGGAGACCGGGCGTAGCTCCCCGCTCAGGCTTAGCTCGCCAACCAGCATGCTCGAGCTTAACTCCTCAGGCGCAAAAACTCCGTCAACACCCAGTATGGTCAAGGCAATGGCTAGGTCAAAAGCCGAACCGCTTTTACGCAGGTCGGCAGGGGCCAGATTAATGGTGATGCGCCCCTTGGGCATACTGAAACCGCTCATGCCCAAGGCCGACCAGATGCGGTCGCGGCTCTCGCGAATGGCGGCGTCAGGCAGACCGATGATCGAAACAATGCGCAAAATCTGCGGGTCCTCGATCTTGGTAACGTTGACCTCGATCTCGACACTGTGTACATCTACACCCTGAATCGAGGCGCTGAGAGTTTTGCACATCATGACCCGAACCCTATAAAATATGCTGACGGAAGCAGTGTTGCGAAGCTACTATAAGTGCTGCTTCCGACAAGGTGGGCCGGAGTCATAAACAAGCCTAAAGAGGCCTAAAGACGCATAAAAATAAGGGGGGGGGG
>JAAZIY010000416.1 GCA_012800625.1 Lentisphaerota bacterium | reverse complement strand
TGCCTTCGTGTCCCTTTGTGTCCTTTCGTGTCCTCCCCCTTCGTGTGCCTTAGTGGCTCAAAGGCTTTTTGGACGGGGTCTAAGTTGGCGTCAATAGGCTGGGAGCCGGCAAGGATACCGGCTTGTCCCAGGGGGCGGCGGGTTTATTATTCGTTATATTTTTGATATATGAAACCCAGGCTGCTAGGCGGTATTGCCTCGGTGCTGGCTTGCTCGCCTTGTAGCCATTGGCGGGCTTGATTGACCAAGCTGTTAGTGCTGGCGTCTACTGGCGGAGGCATAGATTGTGAGGCGCCGCCAATATTGGCGGCCTCCTCCCAAGGCACACCGTAGACAGCGAGTACTTTTTCCGACAGCTCGCCGAACTCATTGTACTGCGGAAAACGCTTTTGCAGCTGCACCAGCGAATACATGGCGTTGGCAATTACGTCTATTTCCTCAAACATGGGTTCCATGCCCGGGATCACCGGCACCGTGCATTGCAAAAGCAGCCTCTGAGCCAGCTCGACAAGCTTTTTTTCCTGAGCCGAGTTTTCTGGCATTAGCTTACCACAGGCCCAGGCGGCATTGCGCCGTTCTTTGCTGCTGGTCTTACTGGTGTTTTTCAAGCATTTCAAGATGGATGCGGCAAAGCTGCCCTTGGGAAAAAGCCCCATGCCCTGGAAGGCGGCGGCGCGCACCTCGTCGCTGTCCGGGTCCAGGCAGAGCTTTTCCAGGATCGCTTCCGCATTATCCGTGCGCAGGGTGCCGACAGCAACTGCCACTGCTGCGCGCAGCAGCGGCGAGGGGTGTTCCACATAACTTTGCAGCAAAGCAGCGTGACTGCCAGGCTGGGACATCTGGGTTAGTGCTTGGACAGCGGCAACTAGGTTTTCAGAATTGCTTTCCTTGGCCAGATTTGCCGCGATAATGGGCATGGCCGAGCTCTCGTTTAGTTTCACTAGGATCCTGGTGGCATGCAGACGAATCAGGGAATCCTCGTGAATAAGTGCCTCTTTCAATAATTCCTTGGCTGGACCAGCCTGATTTTGAGCGCATAAAAACAAGCTGGTCTCACTTTCATCGCGTATCAGCTCGGAGTAGGGGTCACGGCAGGAATCCAGCAAGGCCAAAATCGCTGTTTCATTGTTTAGGGAGCTTTGCCGACGTAGGGCTATAACGGCGGCCAGGCGCACAGCGGCATTGGGGTCTTTCAGGCTTTGCAGCAGCAGCTCTTGGTGCGAACCCTGATTGGCGGCGCAGGCGGCGGCGCGCACCGTGACCTCTCGGTCTTCGAGCAGCATTTGCAGGCGCTCTGCGGACTCGGGACGCGGGTCTTTGGCGGCAGCCAAACGCAGCAAGGCTTTGTCGCTTTTGGCAGCCTGGTCTAACCAATTGGAGATCTGCCGGCTTCTAGGCTCTATATACGCGGCGGTCTGCAAAGCCAGAGCCTGCACTTCGATGCTGGGGTCATCTTTGAAGGCGAGTAAGGCGGCGTTAGTCAAAGTTTTAGCTGCCAGCGCCCCCTTTGCAGCGAAACAACGCCAGGCGGCACGTCGGATTTTGAGCGGCAGCACAGAACCGTCAAGCTCCGCCTGCAAGTAGGGCAGCAGCGCGCTAAAATCCGCCTGCGGGATTTGGCCATATAGAGCAATAGCGTTTTCCTGGGTTTGCAGATGCTTGGAGGCCAGGTAGGGCTGGATGCGTGCTGGCTCAATGCCGGCCAGGTCGGTCTTACCCAGATAGCTCAGGATAGTGGCCTGCAGCTCGGGCAGCGGCTCTTGCTGCAGCCAGTCTAAAAGCAGGCTCTGCGTAGCCGGGATTTGAGCCTCGCTAAGCTCAAGCAAGAGGCGGCAACGCAGGTCGGGGGCGCAAAGGCGCAGCCCCTCGCGCACTTTGTCTAGCGTCTCCGGCTCGATTTGGTAATGGCTGCCGCGATCAAAGTCGGCGCTGCTGATGGGTTCAGACTGCCAGATTTGCATCCAAAGGGGGAAAAAAACTGCGAGGCTGCAATATATAGTAGAAAGAGGAGTCATGGCTGCTTGAAATTGCGGGTGGCTGAGCTATGGCTTGGACACGAAGGCACACCAAGTTTTAAGCTCTGGTTTAGACCCATCCAAAAAGGGTCGTAATGTTGAAAACCCGTTGGTGGCGCCCCTACAGGGCGCCGGATTCGGGGGGGTGCTTTTACCCAGGGTGGCGCTCGGCTCCTGCGGAGCCTCGCTTACCCTGGGCTATATTAGGTTGCCCCTTCGGGGCACCAAATGGACAGATTCTCAAGAAAAAGATGAAATTCCAGCAGAAAATTTGCGTTTTCCATGCTATTTCATCGAGTTTTTTACTTTTTTGGGATGAAATCGTTTTGTTCGAAATCAGGCTCCCTTTTCCCAACAAACCAAAACGGGCAAGCGGCTTATGCGGCACCGCAGGCGCCGCATAAGCCCTTCGTGTCCCTTCGTGTCCTCCCCCCCTTCGAGTCCTCCTTCTTTTATTTTTGTTCTTTGAAGAGGTAGTGTACCCGAAGCGCAGAGATGGCGAGCAGCAGCAAGGTCAGTGCGCTGAAGATAATCAGGTGGTTTTGCCAGAGCCGGTTGCCCATGATGCTTGGCAGTCGGGAGGCCAGCGAGTTGTCCAGGGTGATTTCCATGGCGGCGATAAAGGGGTTGAACATCAGGAAAGAAGCCTGTATGCTCGGGTTGATCCTGCTGCTGAAGAGCAATACCGAGAGTGAACCAGCGGTGAAGAGCAGCGCAAAGCCATAGCTGACCGCAGTAGCCACACCGGTGTTGGGCGAGAAACAGGAGGCGCAGAGACCACAGGCGGTGAGCACTAGGCAGGTAGTGAGCAACACCCCCAGCCAGGCACCCACCCGCCAGTAGTTTTCCAGCAGAGAATGCCAGCCCAGACGCCAGGCCTCGAGCGCCTCAGGCGAAAACCCGGAGGGTATCAGAGAGCCGAAGTCTATGCCCCCAGTACTTTCAAGGTATACCAGGGCAAGGAATACCGGCAGGCTGCTAAGCAGGAAGATCATGACGTAGAGCAGTGCGGCCTTCATCTTGCCGCAGACCACGGTCAGCGATGAAAGCGGCGAGAGCCTGAGCAGCAGCAGGGTGTCCCGGGTAATCTCGTCAGTGATGCTG
>JAAZIY010000415.1 GCA_012800625.1 Lentisphaerota bacterium | reverse complement strand
GGTCAGATGGGCAATGTGCGGCGCACCATCCAGAATCTTCAGGTGGTCGAGGTGCGTGCCGATGACAACCTGTTGTTTGTGAAGGGCGCCGTGCCTGGCGCCACCGGCGGTGTGGTCATCGTCCGTAACGCGGTGAAGAAATAAACGGGAGTGGCTGCAATCATGTCTATTACATTAACAGTTAAAAATTTGCAGGGCCTTGCCACCGATGACAAGGTCGATATTCAGGAGAACTGGCTCGAGTTTGTGAAGGGCGATCAAGCCGTCAAGGACTCGGTGGTTTCCTTTCTTGCCAGGATGCGTTCCGGCACCGCTTCGACTCAAACTCGCAGCGAGGTGAGCTACACCGGGGTCAAGCCCTGGCGGCAGAAGGGCACCGGGCGTGCGCGCTCTGGTACCGCCAGCAGCCCTATCTGGGTGGGCGGCGCAGTTGCCTTCGGGCCGCGTCCCCGGGTCTATAATCTTCGCGTCAACCGCAAGGTCGAGCGCCTCGCGCTGAAGCGTGCCTTCAGCGAACGCTTGAAGGCCGAAGACCTGGTATTGCTTGACCGCATCGAGCTGGACAGCCCTAAGACCAAAGAGGTCACCGCTTTTCTCAAGAACCTGGGTCTGGGCGAAAATGTCCTTATTCTGGTTGATGAATACAGCGAGAACTTGGATCTGGCTGCTCGCAATCTGCCCAATGTGCTGGTGCTCAAGGCCAGCTCGGTCAACACGTATCTGATGTTGCTGTACAAAAAGATCATTATAACCCAAGCTGGTCTGGAGGCGCTGGGGCGCCGGCTGGCCTAAGGAGAAAGCCTAATGAAAAGCCCATACAGTGTGGTTTATACCGTATTGATTACGGAAAAAGGGACCAACCTGGCTGACCGGCAGAACAAATACCTGTTCAAGGTCAACCCGCAGTGCAACAAGATAGAGGTGAAGCGTGCCGTCGAAGCCATTTTTGATGATGTGAAGGTCTCAGCCGTCAATATCATCAATGTGCTTGGCAAGAAAAAACGCATGCGCAGCTCCCGTCTGGGCAAGCGTCCCGACTGGAAGAAAGCGGTGGTTACCCTGTCTAAAGGCAGCATCGAACTGCTTTAATTTCGTCTGCCGCCGCAGCTCTGCAGAGCTGTGGCGGAGGTTTTTTTCACATTAATTACAGCCTGCAAAAGTTTGCGAGAGCTTATAGAGCGCTGCGCATCAACTAGGAAAAGGCATCTAGGATCATGGGAATAAAAAAATACAAGCCAACCTCTCCGGGCCGGAGGCAGATGAGCGTCAGTGATTTTTCCGATATCACGCGCGCTACTTCGGAGAAGAGTCTGACGGTGGGCATGAGTTCCACCGGCGGTCGTAACAACAAGGGTCGCATCACGCTGCGTTTTCGTGGCGGCGGCGTGAAGCGTTCCTATCGAATAATTGACTTCAAGCGTAGCAAGGACGGGGTTCCTGCCAAGGTGGCCCACATCGAGTACGATCCCAACCGCAGCGCGCGCATTGCCTTGCTGCATTATGCGGACGGCGAGAAGCGCTACATCCTGGCGCCGGTCGGCTTGAAGCAGGGTGATATGCTGATGAACGGGCCTGAGGCTGAGTTCAAAATCGGTAACTGCATGTGCCTGAAGGATATCCCCGAAGGCATGAGCATACACTGCATCGAGCTGGTACCCGGACAGGGCGCCAAGCTGGCACGCAGTGCCGGACAGTACGCCGTCTTGCGCTCGAAAGAGGGCAACTACGCCCAGGTGAAGCTGCCCAGCGGCGAAATACGCCTTATACATCAGAATTGCCGCGCAACCGTGGGACAGGTGGGCAACCTCGAACACTCCAGCATCGTGCTGGGCAAAGCCGGCAAAAAACGCTATCTCGGCAGAAGACCGCACGTGCGCGGCGTGGCGCAAAACCCGGTGGACCATCCCATGGGCGGCGGCGAAGGACGCACCTCGGGCGGCGGACACCCGCGCTCACCATGGGGACAGCTGGCCAAGGGATATAAAACCCGCAAACCGAAAAAGGCATCGGATCGTTTCATCCTAGAGCGGAGGAAAAAATAATGGCAAGGTCAATTAAAAAAGGGTTTTTCGTCGATGATTCTTTGCTCAAGAAAGTCGACTCCATGAACCGCCGCAACGAGAAGCGGGTTGTCAAGACCTGGTCGCGACGCTCGATGATACTGCCTGATTTTGTCGGGCACACTTTTTCAGTTCACAACGGCAAGGCATTCTTCAATGTCTTTGTCACTGAAAACATGGTCGGGCATCGTCTTGGCGAGTTCGCACCTACGCGTAACTTCCGCGGACACGGCGCCATCAGCGGCAAATAAAACGCTGCGCAAGCAAAAGACGGCATTTCCTTACGGAGATGCCGTCTTTTTTATTGCAGAAGGGGAGCTGGACACTAAGACACACCAAGTCCCAAAAACCTGTAAACTATTTATATCCAGTAAATAGCAAAAGTAAATGCACGTTTTGGCCTGGCATACAACCAACTAAGATAAAAACAAACCAGAGATTAAAACCAACCACAGGAAAGCAAGCCCCCTAGGTGCATTCGCGTTCCACAGCGTTATTTGTG
>JAAZIY010000066.1 GCA_012800625.1 Lentisphaerota bacterium | reverse complement strand
TATGCGGCGCCTGCGGCGCCGCATAAGCCGCTTGCCTGTTTTGGCTTGTTGGGAAGGGGGGAGGACATTAGGCGCACGAAGGGCTTATGCTGCGCCTGCGGCGCCGCATAAGCCGCCTGCCTGTTTTGGCACTCTGGGATTCCACTGTTTTTTTTAGTTCATTTGTTTTTTTGAGCGCTTATTGCCATGAAGCTAAAAACCAAGAATATCCTTAAAGAGCTGGGCTTGACCGCTCCATCGCTGCTTTGGCTGACGGTCTTTTTTCTGCTGCCCACCCTGATCATCTTTGCGATTTCCTTCAAGCCCTCCGACCCGCTGGGCGGCGTGGGGCAGGGCTGGACTTTGCGCACTATCCTGGCACTGAAAAACCCGAACTACCCCGAGATCATTTGGCGCACGCTTTGGATGAGCGCGCTGACCACTGTCATCACCCTCCTGGTCTCCATACCGGTGGCATATCATATCGCCAGAGCCAGACCCTGGAAGCGGGACCTGATGCTGCTGCTTACCATACTGCCCTTCTGGACCAGCTTTCTGATCCGCATCTTCGCCTGGAAGTCGGTTCTGCATCCTGACGGCCTGCTGAAAAAGGCGCTCTTGTTTTGCCACCTGATTTCGGAAGATTCGCTCTTGCTCTATCGTCCCGGCACGGTGCTGTTGGTGATGGTCTATACCGAGCTGCCTTTTGCCATCCTGCCCTTGTATGCCGCGGTGGAAAAGTTCGATTTTTCGCTTATCGAGGCAGCCTTGGACCTGGGCGCCGGCAAGCTCCGCGCCTATATCAGCATCTTCATTCCAGGCATTAAAAACGGTTTGCTCTCAGCCTGCCTGATGGTACTTATCCCGGGCATAGGCAGCTATGTCATCCCCGATGTGGTAGGCGGCATAGACTCGATGATGATCGGCAACGTTATCGCCCAGCGCACCTTCGTGGACCGCAACCTTCCTCATGCCAGCGCCCTGGCCGCAGTCATGACCATAGTCATGTTTCTGCCGCTGCTTTATTTTCTCAAAGGCAAAAAGCATGAGGACGGCAGCGCCACTCCTGCCAAGGAGGTGGTCTAATGCGAAAAAGTAAAATACCGGCCATTTTGACCTGGAGCGTGCTGCTTTTTTTCTATCTGCCCATTGCGTTGCTGGTGTTGAACTCCTTCAACGCCTCCAAGACCGGCGGCAACTGGGGCGGCTTTACCATGAAATGGTATGCGCAGCTGTTTTCAGCGCGGGAGATTTGGGGCGCCTTGAAGAACTCCCTGCTGGTGGCCACGCTGGCCACCGCCATCTCCACCCTGCTGGGTACCTGTGCCGCCATCGCCTTGCACAGGTACAATGGCAAGATACAAAATACCCACTACTGCCTGGTATATGTGCCGTTGGTGGTGCCGGAAATATTGCTGGGCATTAGCCTGCTGCTGTTTTTTGTCGCCCTGCGCATCGAGCTGGGTATTGTCACCATGATCATCGCGCACGCCACCTTCTGCGTCAGCTATGTGGCCATGGCGGTGCTCTCCAGACTGCAGGATTTTGACAACACCATCCTGGAGGCCTCCAGAGACCTGGGGGCAAGCAATTGGCATACCACTAGAAAAATCCTGCTGCCCAACATATTGCCAGGCATCGTGGCCGGTGCGCTACTGGCCTTCACTTTGTCCATTGACGACTTTGTGATTTCCTTCTTTGTGGCCGGCCCTGGCTCTACCACTTTGCCAATACAGATATATAGTATGATCAGAAGAGGCTCGATGCCGCTTATCAACGCGCTTTCAACCATACTGCTGGCCATTACCTTCCTAGTCATACTGGCCGTGCAGCTTATTGGTAAAAGCCAAAACCAACAGGATAGACATTGAGCAAGGCGCCTTGAAGCCGACATGCCCACTCACCCCCCGGAATTTACCTGGCTATGCATTTGTTTGATCTGCCCCATGCTTTTGACTTGTCGCCGGCGCTTAGCAGCCTGGCCGGACTGCCGCTGCTGACCCGGTTTGGCGCAGTGCCGCTAATCCTGAGCCTGCTTGCCGCAGTGCTGGTTCTGCAAAGAAGAGACTCGCTGTGGTGGTTGGTAGCAATCCTATTAAGCTCGCCCCTGGGGCCGCTGCTCTACTTCATCAGCCTGCTATACAAAAGATTCAGGCCTGGGAACCAGCAGCATTTCCATCAGGCCGCCAAAAGCTTCCTCGAGGAACGACGGCAAGCATTGGAGGCCGCCCTGGAGCAGAGCGACACTATCGCCTTGCGCAGCGAACTGGGTGAATGCTACATGGCACTGCAGCGCTACCAGGAGGCCAAAAATTGCTTTGACAGCTGCCTGCAAGGGAATTTCAAGCATGACCCGCTGCTCTTGTACCGATATGCCGAAGCCTGCCATGAACTCGAAGAGTTCGATACAGCCATGCAGGCATTGAAAAAAACCTTCGAACTCGATTACAGTGACCATCTGCAAGAAAGACGTTATCTCAAGGCATTGCTGCATGCCGAGTTGGGAGAAGATGAGGAGGCTCTGGCTGGATTCAAAGAACTCAATGGCAGCGAGGATAGCCTGGAGCTATTTTGTCGGCAAGCACTTATCTATCAAGAAAGACAGGAGTTTGAGAAAGCGGACGCCTTCTTCCTGAAAACCATACAGTTGGCCAAACAGAAACCGATACCCCCGGAGGCAAAATTCTGGCTGCAGCTGGCTCAAGACAACCTTGGCAAAAAAAAGCCGCAGAGTAGCTCCCTGTAAAACCCGCCCGCTTTATGTGCCTCCCTGGTAACAAAGCAGTTTTTTGGACACGAAGACACACGAATTTACACTAAGGTGCAGTGCCTGGTACGGCGAAATATACATTTCTGGAATTAGCGGTGCTCACGACATGAACCTGATTCAGAATCATCAGACGCAGGAAAACTGCGCTGAAATAAGCCCGGTGCTGCCACAGGCTCAAAGCCCAAGCGAAGAACCAACGCCGATATGCCAGGTCCAGGCTCCTGGCTATTCCGGCAAAAGACTGCTCTTTCATTTCTGCCTGGCGCTAATTGTGCCGCTGCTTCTGCTTTACTTTTTCCGCGCCGCGATTATCTGTGTCGATGGCGAGACCGATCCGGACGCCTACTATCACGCCAAGCTGGCCGAGCAAGGCCCCAGGGTTTTTCTGGCAAAGCGCTTTCCGGCTTTGACCTTGTCGCTGTGGCAAGAGCACTTCAGCGACAAGGAGCTGGGCTTTCACTTTTTGCTCTGGGGCCTGCACCGCGCCCGGTCGCTCTTTGGCTGGCGCGTGAGCGCGCCCTTTCATTATTATGCGCTTGCTCTACAAGCCGGCCTGCTGTCTATGATTGCTCTCACCTTGCTTTACTGGCGGGTGCCTTGTCCGCTATATTACAACCTGCTTTTTATCGGCTTATATTATATTTTTAGTCTGCGGCTCTTGTTTGTGCGTGCCTACATGCTGGCTATGCTCCTGCTGGTGCTCATGGTCCTGCTGCTATCCATGCCTGCGCTTAGAGGCAGCCGCTGGCGGCTGCCTCTGGTCTGCCTGCTGGGCTTCCTCTATGCCTGGTGCTACAGCAATCCGCATTTCGTCCTGGTCCCAAGCACGGCTTTTGCCCTGGCCGAGTTCTTGCAGGACAGGAAGCTTTGGAGGCTGCCGCTTTTGCCCCTCGCGGCTCTTGTCGGCGCCGTACTCGGCCTGACTTTGCATCCACAATTCCCCAATACCTGGCTTATCTTGAAAGTACAGGGCTGGGATGTGCTTAAAATGATATTCGGAGCCGGCGCCGAGGCCGGCATTCGAGGCGGCAACGAGTTTTACATCAAGCCGCTGGACCATATCTCCAGGGCCCCCTTCCTATTGGGTCTGCCCCTGCTGCTGGCCGCCCTGGTTTGGCGAAGCAGAAATCACTGGTTCAGCAAAGACTGGTCGCAACGGGTGGAAATTAACGCCCTGTTTATCCTCTTTCTGTGCAGCAATGCCGCTTTCCTGAATTTCTTCCGCTTCGTCGAATTCTCCATGCCTTGCTCGATTCTATTCACGGCACTCTTGTTTCGCGATTCTTTGCAGGCCAGCCGCCAGCCTGGCGGGCGACGCATCTTTGCCGCTCAGCATTTGCCGGGGATATATGCGCTTTGCGCCTTTGTATTCCTGCTGCCGGCTCTATTGGCGATCAAGGGAAACAATCACCGGCCTTTTACTGAGCTTGCCGCCTGGGTACAGCGAAACTCCGTCCCCGAGGGCAGCATCATCGCCAATCCGCGCTGGGGCAGCTTTCCTATGCTCTATTACAGCATGCCCAATATGCGTTACCTGGGCGGACTGGACCCCATGTTCTCTTATGCCCAAGACCCGCAGAAAACCCTGGTGCTCGAAGAGTTCAGAACCGCCAGAAAAATAATCCCCGCCAAGCAGCTTAAGGAGCTGACCGGAGCGATTTTTTTGTTCGTCTCGGCCAGCGAAAAGACGCTGGCCAGCGAAATCTTGCGCCATGACTATAAGTCGGTCTATGTAGGCCGCGACGGCTGGCTTTTCGCCTTGTGAAAGAGCCTGCGCTGACTTGCTGTGCCTTCCGGTCCAAAATCACCCTTTGAATCCGGCGCCCTGTAGAAGCGCCATAAAGGCATTTTCTGCCCTTGGCCTTACCTGTCCAACGTAGTGCTGCCAGCGGTCAAGAATATTTTTTTTGCCTTGGCGATTTGACAAGTGTAAAAGGCGGATTACAGTTACAAACAGCAGTAAGTGCTTTATGTCGCCATATGCGACCCTGGTTTCCTGAGTATTCAGGTCCCTGTGAAAAACTGTCTATATGTCTGCGGACTGACAGTTATGCATCACATTGTGCCTCAGGGCACTAAATTAACCCTTGGCATTACTGCTCTTAAGGCATCTCGCGGCCTCGTGCCGCGAGGTGTCTTTTGTTGTAGACTTGCGAGAAGGGAAAAAACGATGGAAAATATATTGCTGAGCGACATCGAGGCCAGGGTTTTTGGAAGCCTGATCGAGAAGTCGGTCCTCACCGCGGATTATTATCCGCTTACCTTGAACTTATTACAGTCGGCCTGCAACCAGAGGTCCAGCCGCAACCCAGTGATGGAGCTTGAGGCGAAAGAAGTGCTGCGGGCGCTCGATAGCCTGCGCCAGAAGAAACTCGCCTTGGAGATAGGGCAGGAGGGCGCCCGCGTGCCCAAATATAAGTATACCCTGGCCGGCTGCGAGGCCTTGGCAGACTTGCCCGAGGCGGAGCTGGCGTTGCTCTGCTGCCTGCTTTTGCGCGGCGCGCAGACCGGCGGCGAGCTGAAAAGCCGCTGTGAAAGACTATATGCCTTCGAGTCGGTGGAGCAGGTTGGCGAGCTGCTTGAAAATATGGCCGGCAGGGAGGATATGCCCTTGATTGTCAAGCTGCCGCGGCAAAGCGGCAAGCGCGAGAACCGCTTTATGCACTTGCTCTGCGGTATGCCGGAACTGGGCGGGGACGAGGAGGATTATGTGCCGCTGAGCGCTGCGCGCCTGGAGCTGGAAGAGGAAGAGCGGCGTTTTGCCGGTCTGGAGGGGCAGGTGAAATCCTTGCAAGAGCAAGTGGAGCAGCTGCAGAGCGAATTGCATGAGCTGAAAAAAATGGTGAGCTGAAGTCCAACTGTGCCTCTTAGTGTCTCTTCGTGTCCTTTTGTGTCCTCCCCCCCCCTTCGTGTACCTTAGACCGCGTCCAAAAAGCTTGCCTGGCAGGAATTTGGACACGAAGACACACAAAGCTACACTAAGACACACCAAGTAGTCTTCGTCTAACCAAAACGGGCAAGCGGCTTATGCGGCGCCGCATAAGCCCTTAGTGTGCCTTCGTGTCCCTTCGTGTCCTTTCGTGTCCTCCTCCCTTCGTGTGTCTTAGTGGTTCAAGGGCTTTTTGGACGGGGCCTACTTTAGCAGCTGCGGCAGGGGCAGGTCATGCCCGTTGGCTATCATCCAGGTGGCCAATGCCAGCAAGAGTCCGCCCACGAACACCGAGCCTATCTGTCCAGAGACATTGGAGGCCACCGAGTAGGGCAGTATGATATTGCCCGGGTCCTCGTCCTGCGCCATTTTTTGCACCACTCTGGCTGACATGGGGAAGGCGGAGATGCCCGCCGCGCCTATCATGGGGTTGACCTTGTCTTTGGCAAAGAGGTTGAAGAGCTTGGCGTAGAGTAGGCCGCCCACCGTGTCAAAGACGAAGGCCACCAGGCCCATAAGCATGATAAGCAGGGTTTCGCGGGTCATAAAGCGCTCGGCGGTCATGCTCGATCCTATGGTTATGCCCAGCAGCAGGGTCACCAGGTTGGCCAACTCGTTTTGCGCCGCCTTCGAGAGGCTTTCAAGCACACCGCATTCGCGGATCAGATTGCCGAACATAAGCATACCGATAAGCGCGGCGCTCATGGGCGAGATCAGGCAGGAGATCATGGTGACAATAATGGGAAAAAGTATGCGTGTGCGCTTGCTGATGTTGACGTTGCGGTAAGGCATGCGGATGCGGCGCTCTTGCTTGCTGGTGAGCAGACGGATGACCGGCGGCTGGATGAGAGGCACCAGCGCCATGTAGGAGTAGGCCGCCACCGAAATGGGGCCAAGCAACTCAGGTGCCAAACGGGCCGAGACCACTATGGCCATGGGACCGTCAGCCGCGCCTATGTTGCCGATGGCAGTCGCCGCGCCCAAGCTAAAGCCAAGTATGCGGGCAGCCAGCATGGTAACGATAATGCCAAACTGCGCGGCAAAGCCAAAACAGATCATGCTGGGGCGGCTCAAAAGCGGGCCAAAGTCCATCATGGCGCCTATGGCCACGAAAATAAGCACCGGGAAAAGCTCGTTTTTGATGCCGTGCTCCATCAAATAGCTGAGCACGCCGTGTTCACCGGTGGCGGCGGAACCGGGGAAATTGGCCAGTATGATGCCAAAGCCTATGGGCAAGAGCAGCATAGGCTCGTAATTCTTCTTGATGGCAGCCCAGATCAAGGCCAGGCCTACCGCAAACATGCTGATGTGACCCCAGGTCAAACCACTGATGCCGGAAAATAAATCGCTCATGAAGGCTCCGTTGCAGGGGCGAGTTGCGCTTAGGTAAAAGTAAGAATATAACCATTGATAGATGGATTTGCCAGCAAAACCGGGCCAGGCAGAGCCGAGAAGGCCGATTTGGAAGCCAATGAGACCGTTTTTGGACACGAAGACACACCAAGACACACCGCGTCCAAAAAGCCCTTGAGCCACTAAGGCACACGAAAGGGGGAGGACACGAAGGGACACAAAGGGGCACGAAGGCACACTAAGGGCTTATGCGGCGCCTGCGGCGCCGCATAAGCCGCTTGCCCGTTTTGGTTTGTTGGGAAAAGGGAACCG
>JAAZIY010000414.1 GCA_012800625.1 Lentisphaerota bacterium | reverse complement strand
GGTATCTGGCAGGATTTTGAACACTAACACACACAAAGCTACCGAAGACACACCAAGTCAGCTTCGTCTAAAATTAAAATTTCTGCCAACAAATGCGTTTTTCATCCGATTTCATCGAGTTTTTCTGTTTTGTTGAGACAAAAACAGGTTGTTCGAAATCTTGCAATTGCAGTTTACCTGCTTAATCGGCTTCCTTTTTTTGTGTCTTTTGTGCCTTTTGTGGTTAATGGGCTTTTTGGACGCGGTCTAATTAGGACCATGGAACTCAGGGTGCATTCAGTATATGCAGGTCGGGCAAGCGCGAGGCGGCCAGCTTGGCTTTCCGTTGAAACAAGGGCAGGGGCTTGGAAAGCACAAATTCATTGAGCGCCAGCCCGATGCGTCGAGTATCAGCTGAAAACTCCAGTATAAGCTCACAAAAAAAGCCGTTTTTGATCTCTATAGAGAGCGGCTTGCTGCCGCTAAAAATCACACCGCAGCCGCCGCGTATGCCTTTTTCGATGAAGTCCTCGCTTCTGTAGAGCAAGATTTGGTCATTTAGGTCTGGGGGTAGCTGCAGATTTTTGCCGGATTGCAGCTGCTGTTCACCTTGATTGCTGTATACTTGCAGCAGGTCTGACTTGCCGCCCGGCAGCATGCCACCTGGGAAGGCACGCAGGCGCATTTTTAGCTTATGCACCTCGATATGCGGCTTCAGCTCGATCAGCAGATATAGGTTCTGGTCCAGGTAATGCACATTGAAATCAAAGCAAAGGGCGGCCACATCATTATCCCAGTTAAAGACGGCATCGGCGCGCTTGCCATTCTCGATAAGCTCGAGCTTTTCATTCGAGCCTGCCCCGCTGGCATAGGCCTGGTCATTAATAAGCAGGGCAAAGCCGTCGGACTGATACCAGTTTAGCCGGCTGGGATAAGAGATACCCAAGCCATTAGGATATGGTCCGCCGCCGTCATGGCGTATGCTATAGTTGAAATTGCCGCAGTCGAAATTGACGTTAAGCATAGGCACCATGATAGCGGCTCCGTCCTTAGTGTGGCGCCACTGCCCCAGGGTTTTGGACACTTTCACAGACTGGTCGCTGTCATCAATACGTATGCCGCCAATCTCCAGGGCGCTTGAATTAGGCTCTGACAGCAACAGTAAAAGGGCAAAAAGTAAAAGCGGGCGCAATATATACATGGACAGGCTCGGTTGGCGGTGAAGAAGAAACCTAGCGAACAAAAATGCTCTTTTTGAATTTACAGGATAATGGCACCGGCTTGAGCCAGCATTTTTCGGGTTTCTTGAAAGTCAATTGTCTGCACATTACCTTCAGTCAAAGCTTGCACGGCGGCCACGCCGGCGGCCTGGCCGCATTGGTTCAGGTTCACCATGACGCGTACGGCGCCGAAGGCGTCCCGGTCGGCATCGAGCATTCTGCCGGCGCAGAGCAGGTTTTTGCTGTTTTGAGGTATGAGGCAGCGCAGTGGTATCTGGTAGTAGGGCAGGCTTTCACCTTCGGGTAGCCAGCGGGTTTGTCTGATGGCTTTTCCCCCTTTATAGACCACTTCATCGCCATTCAGTCTTTTGAAGGCGATGCTGTCATCCTGGTCGTTATGTATATCGACTGGGTAGGTGCCATTGGCGATAGCGTCTGGAAAGCGTTTTCCGGCCAGCAAGTCTTCGCCAGTCAGGAGAAATATCGATTTAATATGCTTGCCTTCGCGTATACCCAGGGCTGAAGGCAGGGTTTCGAGGCATATATCCTGGCCTGGAAGCTCCATTTTCAGCATTTGCAAAAGTGCCCGGATTTGTCTTCTGGCGCTGATTTCGGCCTCGCTGCTTTGCAGCGCGTCATCACAGTCGCAATTCAGTACGCGGGTGCCGGCCAGCATAAACAGCGAGCTGCCGGGTATTTGCATACCCCAGTGGTAGCTGCCTGGCAGTTCGGGAAGCTGCTTCCGATATTTTTCCAGACATTCTATCAGGCTGAAGCCTTCCGGGAAGCTCCAGCCGCTGAAACGGGCGCAGGCAGTAGGCGGCTGTGGATTAGGCACGCTGCGCATGGGCAGCCCGGCACTCTTGCATACCAGGCCATCGCCGGAGGCGTCAATAAAAACTCGCGCCTTGATGGCCTGGCGACCGGACTTGTTTTCAACCAAGACCGCCTGCAGAGCGCCGTCCTCATCCTGTACAGTGGACGAAAAACTGGTATTGAGCAGAAGCCTGATATTTTTTTCAGCAAGCAGCAAGCCGTCCAGCTCCAAAGTCAATATTTCCGGATTAAAGCGTAAACCCTGCGGAGCGGGTAGTCGAAACTCGCTTACCGCGCCGAATTTTTCCATTCTTTCGAGCATCTCCAGGGTAAGTCCGGCGATGATTTGTTCTTTTTCCTGGCTATCGAACAAGCTGTGCCACATGCCCACCAGTCCCAGGGTTGCGACTC
>JAAZIY010000413.1 GCA_012800625.1 Lentisphaerota bacterium | reverse complement strand
CTTCGTGTCCTCCCCCCTTCGTGTGCCTTAGTGGCTCAAAGACTTTTTGGACGCGGTCTAACTTAGTGTCCAAAAGCCGGCGCATTGCACTAGTATTGCCGTTTCTTTCTGTGTCGGAGTTGCAAATAAGGCTAGATGTTTTATAATTATATGTAGTACCGGTTTGCCTTTGCGCTGGAAAGCCCAGTGGAACAATTTTTCATGTCTCAGCTCAAACCTCTTGTTTTTATTTTTTCAGCCTTTTGCCTGCTGCTTTTTTCTGCCCCGCCGGCTTCCGCGCAGAGTCAAAAAAGCGGCAAGAAGCATTGGCGTGAATTGCGCGAAGAGATTTTCGCGGAGCTAGAGCTTGAGCTGGCAAGGCTGAGTGCCCAGCAGGTCGGCGAACTGGAGGCCGCTCAAAGCCTGGGGCTGGCTTTGCCGCTGCCTGCAAACACCAAAAGTAAAGAACTCGTATTCGAGGAGAGCCGGCAGGAAGCCGAGAAGCTCGTGCTGGCCCGGCACCCGCGAAAGAGCCTGCAAGAATTAGTCATGCTGGCCGAGCTGCGCTACCCCATATATAAAATCGGCGAGCAGGTGAACATCAGACTGAAAACCAAATCGCAGCCCTATGTAAGCGGAACCCTGCAGAGTATAGGGGATGAAAGAGTGCAGATCGGCTCCAGGTTCATCCCTATCAGGGATATAGTCACTGAGCAACAACGCGGCTTTGACCACTTTATCAGCTTGAAAGATAGACAGAACTACGTCGAAAAACAAAAAAACCTGCAAGAGGCCATTATCAAAAACGCACTGGCCGACAGTCTGCCGCGGGTCTTCGCCGCCAGGATGCTGCAAGAGGGATACTACTACGACGAGGAAAAGCATAACGACAAAATGAAGCTGGAAAACTGGTGCAAAGCCGAGCAGGCCCTGCAAGAAGAACTGGCCAGGCTGCGCCAGGAAACCGCCATCAAAATGAGGCCGGAGCTGGAAAAACAACGTTTCGGCGAACACAACTTCAAGTACTACAGCGGCAAAAAAGAATGGAGACCGGCAGGCCTCTGGCAAAGAGTGAAAAATATCTTTGATTAAAACCTGCTGAGCTTCGAGCGCAATACTGCTTCTCATCACTGATAGATATATATAGTCCCACTCTGAAGGAGAATGTAAAATGGACCTCTATAAATGGTTATGCCCGGCGACAATGAAAAGAGCTCTGCTCTGCCTGGGTTTCCTGCTGGGCACACAAATGTATTGCCTGGCGGACGACGAGCTCGATGATGACGATGACAGCGAAGTGGAAGCGGCCGAAAGCGTCGACTGGAAACTGGAAAGAGATGAAATACTAAAGGAAATCAAACAGTATGTCGATGAAACCGTCAAAAAAATGGTCACCAGGGATGTGACCAGCAAGTTTATCGGCACCTGGATTTCCAAAGGACAACAAGTGCCCATACTGGGAAATTTCAAGAACCTGCGCGGTGATGACCTGACACTGTGGAAATGGCCCATACCCGCACCCAAACAAACCCTGCAGGAGATCGTCGAGGCCAAGAGCGCAGAAATCACGCGTCGGGTAGATATCGAGCTGCCTGATTCCGCTAGAGACAACTATCCGATTGAGGCACAAAAGAAATATCAGATGTATAAGATCGGTGAAGAGGTCAACGTGGTGCTGCGCTCCGGACTGGGTACAAACACCGAGGTGAGCGGGCTGTTCAGAGCAATTACCGCCGAACGCATACACATAGGAAAAAGATATGTCACCAGAAGAGACCTGGACCCGGATACCGAGGCCTGCTTCTATAAAGAGCAAAACAGCGAGAAAATCGACGAGTATGTAAGACGGGAAAATGAACTCTATAGCGCCAGAAAAGAAAGCCGGCGAGAAGAGCTAAAACACCAGGAGCTGCCGCCGGAGTTTCATAAGGGCGGATACGTCCCAGACCCGAAAAAAGACGGCGCCAGCATCAAAACCGCCAAGGATGAGTTCTGGCAGTCCAGAAGAGAGCTGCACACCAAGGTCTTTAATACCTTGACGCAACAAGCCAAGGAAAAGCTGACGGCCATAGAAACGCCAAAACGCTTCGCAGAAAGAGGCTATATACAAGCTGAGAATGAAGAGGGCGAGGTCGAATGGATGCCGCAGGCGGTGGCCGACGCCATCAAGGCCGCCAAAGAGGCCGCCGAAGCCGTCAACCCGAACCATAATGGCGAACCTGATGACATGCCGCCATACTGAGCCGCTAAACTCACAACAAACGAAGCGCAAAAGACAATCGCGAGAGGAAATACAGATGCCAAACTTAGACCCGCAGGAGATCACTAGGCTAAGCAAGGACAGAAGCAATATCAAAGCCTTTGAAGACCCCGAGTTCCTGAATAGCGACCACTGCCGTTCACTGCGCTTGCAGGCCGAATATCTCAAGCCGGAAGTAAGCATGGAGGAATTCGGCGTCAAGTCGACCATCGTCGTCTTCGGCAGCGCTAGAACCAAGGCGCCGAAAACAGCCCAAAAGGAATTTGACGAGGCTGAGAAGCTATTGGCGCAAAAGCCCGAGGACGAGGAACTGCGCCGCCGCCTGCGCCTGGCCAAGACCAATCTGGAAGAAAGCCGCTACTATGAACTGGCCAAGGAGTTCGCCGGCATCGTCACCACCTATGACCAGGATGTCTCCGACGGCTTCCAGTTCGTCGTTATTACCGGCGGCGGCGGCGGCATCATGGAGGCGGGCAACCGCGGCGCCAAGGAAATCGGCGGCATCAGCGTCGGACTCAATATCACCCTGCCCTTCGAACAGCACTCAAACCCATATATCAGCGAGGGTCTAAACTTTAAATTCCATTATTTTTCGCTGCGCAAGATGCATTTTATGAAACGTGCCAAGGCATTAGGCTGTTTTCCGGGCGGCTTTGGCACCATGGATGAGCTCTTTGAGGCCCTCACCCTGGTGCAGACCGGCATTATCAAGCCTATCCCCATTCTGCTTTTCGGCAAGGAGTATTGGCAAAAGGTGATCAACTGGGACCTTTTTGTCGAAAAGGGCTATATCTGCGAAAAAGACCTGAAGCTCTTCAGCTATTGTGAAACCGCCTGGGAAGGCTGGAACAAAATCAAGCAGTTCTATGAACTTTGAAAACGGCAAACTCACTGCGCCCCGTACCTAGACCGCATCCAAAAAGGCAATAACCCCGAAAGGCCATTAGTGGCGCCCCTACAGGGCGCCGGATTCGGGGGGGGCTTTTACCCAGGGTGGCGCTCGGCTCCTACGGAGCCTCGCTTACCCTGGGCTTTATTAGGTTGCCCTTTCAGGGCACCATGTGACAGATTCTCATGAAAAAATTAAAATTTCTTCCGAAAACCATGTTTTTTATGGGAATTTTGCTTT
>JAAZIY010000412.1 GCA_012800625.1 Lentisphaerota bacterium | reverse complement strand
CTTCGTGTCCTCCCCCTTCGTGTGACTTCGTGTCCAAGCTTCAGCAAACAAAGAACCATGTCTGCAGAATCCCTACAAGAAAACTTGCGCCTGGGCTTTTTAAACCATCTGCACTATACCTTGGCGGCCAGCAATCTTCAACGCAGTGACCGGGAACGCTACCTAAGCTTCTCGCTGGCTCTGCGCGACCAGCTGGTGGAACGCTGGATTAACACGCAGGACGCCTATCAGAGCGCCAGGTCTAGGCAGGTCTATTACCTCTCCATGGAGTATCTCACCGGCAGGATGCTGGACAACAACGCCATCAACCTGCGCTGCCAACAGCTCTGCCGCGAAGTGCTAGCACAAAAGCAATGCTCCTGGGAGGACCTCAAGGAATTTGAAAGAGACCCGGGTCTGGGCAATGGCGGTCTGGGGCGTCTGGCGGCCTGCTTCATGGACTCGGCAGCCAGCCTGCAGCTGCCCTGCCAGGGTTACGGCCTGCGCTATGACTACGGCTTGTTCAGGCAAAAAATCGTCAATGGCTTCCAAGTCGAAGAGCCGGACTGCTGGCATGAGGACGGCTACCCCTGGGAAATCCGCCGTCCCGACTTTGCCACCACAGTGGGCTTCGGCGGCAGCGTCGCCCAAGTCGAGGAACATGGGCAGCGCCGCTGGCATTGGTTCCCCAGCGAGATGGTCGCCGGCATGCCCTATGACATCCCGATTATCGGCTACGGCGCAAAAACCATCAACACCCTGCGCCTCTGGTCGGCCAAGGCCACCCAGGAGTTTGACTTCAGCACCTTCAACCGTGGCGACTACGTCGAGGCGGTAGGCGACAAGATATTCGCCGAAAACCTGACCAAGGTGCTCTATCCCAACGACTCGGTCATGCAGGGCAAAGAGCTGCGCCTGCGCCAGCAGTACTTTTTTGTGGCCTGCACACTGGCCGATATCTTCAGGCGCTTCGAGGCGCAAAGCCGGGAACCTGACTACTTTCTGCTGCCAGACAAGGTCTTTATCCAACTCAATGAGACACATCCCGCCCTGGCCATCCCTGAACTCATGCGTATCCTGATTGACTTGAAAGGGCTGCATTGGGACGATGCCTGGAGTATCTGCAAATCCTGCAACGGCTACACTAACCACACCACTTTGCCCGAGGCTCTGGAACAATGGGAACTCAGCCTGATGAATAGGCTTTTGCCTCGGCATATGCAGATCATCTTCGAGATCAACAGCCGTTTTATGAGCGAGATCAGCCAGCGTTTCCCCGGCGACCAGGCTCGCATGCAGCGCATGAGCATCATCGAAGAAGGCAGCGAGCAAAAAGTGCGCATGGCCAACCTGGCCATCATCGGCTCGAAATTCGTCAACGGCGTGGCACAAATACACACTGACATACTGAGACGCAGCCTGTTTAAGGATTTCGCCGAGCTAAGCCCGGAAAAATTCCAGAACAAGACCAACGGCATCACGCAGCGGCGCTGGCTGCTGCAGTGCAACCCGGAACTGGCCGCGCTTATCAGCTCGCGCATCGGCGAAGACTGGATACTGAAACTCGAAGAGCTGCGCAAGCTCGAAGAGTTCGTCGACGACGCCGAGTTCATGCAGAGTTTTCAGGCCATCAAGCAGGCTAATAAACTGCAGCTGGCGCAATATATCCAGGAGCAATACGGCCTGAAAATCAACCCTGAATCGCTGTTTGACCTGCAAGTAAAACGCCTGCATGAATATAAGCGACAGCTCTTGCTGCTCATGTATATCATCATCCTCTATAGGCGACTGCTCAACAACCCCGGCCTGCAAATCCAGCCGCGCAGCTTTATCTTCGCCGCCAAGGCCGCCCCAGGCTATGACCTGGCTAAACGCATTATCGGACTCATACACGGCGTCGCCAAGGTGGTAAATAACACGCCTAGCGTCAATAAATATATCAGCGTGGTGTTCTTGCCCGACTACAGGGTCTCATTGGCCGAAAGAATCATACCGGCAGCCGATATTAGCGAACAGATATCACTGGCCGGCACCGAGGCCTCAGGCACCGGAAATATGAAGCTCATGCTCAATGGCGCCCTAACCCTGGGCACACTGGACGGAGCCAACGTGGAAATACGCCAGGAGGTGGGCGAAGACAATATCTTTATCTTCGGCATGAACGCCGACGAGGTGCAGGAACGAAGAAAAAATTACTCGCCCTGGGACATCATCCACAGCGACAAGGAAATCGAAGAAGCCATAGACTGTATCAGAAAAAATGTCTTCAGCCCCCTCAACCCGGATGTCTTCGCCCCCATAGTGCGCTCGCTGCTGGATTTCGGCGACCACTTCATGGTGCTGGCCGACCTGCGCAGCTATATTGACGCCCAGGAAAGAGTGTCGCAGCTCTATCAGAACCCTAAGCTCTGGTATCAAAAATCACTGCTCAACACCGCCAGGGCCGGCAAGTTCTCATCCGACCGCAGTATCCAAGAATATGCCAGCCAAATCTGGAACCTACAGACTTTCGACCTGGATGAGTTCTTGCAGAGCGAGGCCGGCAAAGCACACTAAAAGCACACTAAAAGACACTAAGAGACACCAAGGGACACGAAGGCACATTTTTATAGATATGCGCAAATCAAAAATGATTCTTTTTGACCTGGACGGCACGCTCTACCTGGACGGCAAGCTCTTCCCCGGCGTTATCGAGCTGCTCGAAAAACTGCGCCGCTCCAGCCTGCAATATGGTTTCCTCACCAATAACAGCACCATAGGCCCGGAAGACTACTACCAAAAACTCAAGGCTCTGGGTTTGCCGCTGAGCCAGGAAAATGTCTTCACCAGCTGCGAGGCCAGCTCGCTGATGCTCAAAACCCTGGGCATAGGTCCGCATATATATGTGCTGGGCACTGCTAAATTCCGTCAATTCATGCAAAGCGAGGGCTTTATACATTGCTACGAGAAGGCGCAGGCTTTGCTAGTCGGCTTTGACACCGAGCTAGACTACCGGAAGCTCACCGAGGCCACCAGGCTGGTCCTCAAAGGACTGCCGCTCTACGCCTCACACCCAGACCCTATCTGTCCGGGCGATTTGCCGGACGCCGGCATGCTGCTGGAGTATTTCAAGGCCGCCAAGCCCGGCACCATTATTCAGGGCATAGCCGGCAAGCCGCATCGCTGGATAGTCGAGCTAATCGAAAACCGCTTTCAAGTGCATCGCAGCGAGATCATCATGGTAGGCGACCGCATCAACACCGACATGCGTTTCGCCGCCAACTTCGGCATGCGCTCCATCCTCGTGCTCAACGGCATCGAACAACCCGAGCTGGGCGATATACGCCCTGACTGCATCGCGCCGCACATACGGCAGCTGCTAGACCAATACTGGCCCGAAAACCTTCCTCTTCGTGTGTCTTAGTGTAGCTTCGTGTGTCTTAGTGTCCAAAATTCTGTCGGGCCACCTTTTTGGCCTCGCCCTATTTAGCTGCAGGCGGCCAGGGACTTCTTCAGCTGGTTTTTGCTTTCACTGAGTTTTTGGTATTCCTGCAGCAGGAGTCGCCCGGTTTCGGCGTCGGCGCCTTGCAGTTGGCTTTGCAAAGCCGAGATTTTCTCGTTAAGTTCGAGCAGTCTCAGGCGGTTTTGACAGTCCTGCATGGCTTTTTCCAGGATAACCAGGTCCTTTTTTTGTTCCGGGTCCAGGTGTCTATATCCCGACTCGGCCAGTACGCGGCCTATATCCGGGTCGTTCACCAGTTCGGAATCGGCCAGGTTTTGTTCTGCCATCTGCCATTCCTCCTGTTCACAGGCCGCCAAGACCAGGTTGATGGCATGCCCCAGCGGGTTGTCCGGAATAAGCTTTTGCACATCGGAGCAATTTAGCATCTTCTGGGCGCAGAGCTGGAAATGCATAATCATATCCAGGATATTCAATAGCATGGGTCTGGAGGCGTCGTTGAAATGCTGCTCCGGCATACTGAAAGGCGGCGGTGCAGCGGGCTGCGCCGGGGCGAAGGCGGGGCTGAGCGGCGCTTGCGCCTCGCGCTGCTGGTATGAGCTTTGCCGTTGGCTGGCTTGCAGGTGTTGGCGAATGATTGCCTGCAAGGAATCGAAGAGCACATTCTCGGGCAGGCGCAGCTGTTGGGCCAGCCATTGGGCATGTGCGGTGCGCGCCACTGTGTCGGGGATGCGCGCGATAAAGTTGAGCACCTCGGTGACCACGGCGCTTTTGTCCTCCGGCAGTTGCAAGTCCTTGTCTTTGCAAGCCATACGGAAGGCGAAGGGCACGGCGGGTTCATGCTGGCTCATCATCTGTTTCAGGGCCTGGCTGCCGCCTATGCGGTAGATGCCGTCCGGGTCCTGATTTTCGGGCAAGGCGATAACATTGCAGGCCAGGTTTTCCTCCAGCAGTATGCCTATGGTGCGCAGTGTGGCGGCGCTACCGGCCTGGTCGCCGTCAAAGGCCAGATGCACCTCTGAGGTGGATTTTTTCAGCAGTCTGGCATGCTCGCTGGTGAAAGCGGTGCCCTGGGCGGCGACCGCGTTTTGCAGTCCGGCCTGATGGCAGGCGATAACGTCCATTTGCCCTTCACAGAGCAGTGCGTAGCCCTGCTTGGCGAATTCAGTCCGGGCCAAGTGCAAGCCATATAGTATGCTGCCTTTTTGGAAAAACTCCGACTCCGGGCTGTTGACGTATTTTGGGCTTTTGGGATCATCGTCCAGGATTCTGGCGCTAAAGCCCACTACTTTGCCGAGGCTGTCGCAGATAGGGAAGACGAGGCGGTTTCGAAAGCGGTCATAGCAATGCTCTTTTTCGCCTTCCTTGCGTATACAGAGTCCGGTTTCCACCAGGGTTTCGGGTTTAAAGCCGGCATTTTGGCCCCATTCGAGCAGCTCGTCCCAGGATTTAGCGGCATAGCCGATGCCGAATTTCTCGATTGCTTCCTGGTCTATGCCTCTGGCTCTCAGATAGCTTCTTGCCGCTTCAGCCTCCGGGCTGTTAAGCAGCATGCGAAAATGTATGGCGCTTTCCTGCAGCAGGCGCATGCCTTCTTCATGGCGGCGGCGTTTTTCATTGTGCTCTGCGGGATTGATGTCGCTTTGCGCGTAGCGCATGGTAATACCCAGGCGCTGAGCCAGCCACTCGACCGCGCCAACAAAGTCGGTGTTGAGCATATCGCGCACAAAATGAAACAGATTGCCGCTTTTTTTGCAGCCGAAGCAATAGAATACCTGTCTCTGCGCATTGATCTTGAAGGAGGGGGTTTTTTCCTTGTGATATGGGCAGCAGGCCCAGTAGTCCTGGCCGCGCTTCTTGGTCTCGCAGAAGGCTCCGACGATGTCGACCAGGTCGGCACGGCGTCGGATCTCCTCGATCACATCTTCTGAAATATAGGCTGCCATAATATTTTGTTCCGGCTATGAATTCAAGTCGCACCCGCTCCCCGTTCCCAGGGGGGGCTACATCCTTTTTAGATGCGGTCTACCTAGCCCCCGTCCAAAAAGGTGGCCCGGCAGGATTGTGGACACTAAGACACACGAAAACACACGAAAACACACGAAGGCACACAAGTGAACAAAATGCGACGATGCGACCGATGTGAATGACAAGCAAAACAAGATAAAACAAACTAGAAACTAAAGCCAACTACAGGAAAGCAAGCCTAGACAGGTACGCAATCCACAGCATTATTTGTGTTTAAGGTGCTGAGGTCGGAGCGCCGGCTTCTAGCCGGCATACAACCAACCAAGAAAAAACAAACTAGAAACTAAAACCAACCACAAGCAAGCCCCCTAGGTGCATTCGTGACCTACAGCGTTATTTGTGCTTTGAAAACGGATGCTGTGGCAAGCCGGCTGCATTGCCTATTGGCGCTAACTTAAGCCTGAAAAGTGTTGTTCTCCGCCGGCTTTAGCCGGCGT
>JAAZIY010000411.1 GCA_012800625.1 Lentisphaerota bacterium | reverse complement strand
TTTTCTTGTACATACTAACCAGAAACAACTCAACTTAACAAGTTAAATTTTCATAGTTCCTAAGACACACGAAGTGTTGACCTATATAACTCGCCCTCTTCTCTTATGCGTTTTCATCTTTTAGACCAGCAATCCCTACCTGTCTTGCAAGCTGAAGCCAGGTTTTATCGGCATGATTGCGGCTTGGAGCTTTTTTGCCTAGACAAGCCCGACCGCGAGAACCTGTTTGCCATTTTATTTCACACGCCGGCCAAAGACCATAGCGGCGTGGCACACATAGTCGAGCACACGGTGCTTAGTGGCTCGCGCAAGTATCCTCTCAAGGACCCCTTTATTGAGCTGGCCAAGTCCAGCCTGGCCACCTTTCTCAATGCGCTCACCTTTGCCGACTGCACCCTGTACCCCATTTGCAGCTGCCATGCAGAGGATTACTTCAATCTGGCCTCGGTCTATTGGGACGCGGTTTTCAATCCGCTCTTACACTATCAGTCTTTTCAGCAGGAGGCCTGGCATTACGAGCTGGAACGGAGGCGGGACGGCTCTGCCAAACTAGGCCTTAACGGCATCGTGCTCAACGAAATGAGTGCTGCCTACACCGAGCTTGAAAACGTTCTCGAACGCCATGTTTTTGCGCAGCTCTTACCCGATACCCCCCTGGCCTTCGATTCCGGGGGGCATCCGGAACACATACCTGGCCTTAGCTACGATGAGTTCCTGAAGTTCCACAAAACCCACTATCAGATATCACAGGCTAAAATCATCGTCAGCGGCAATATCGCGACGGAAAGCAAACTGGCGTTTATAGAGGAGAGGCTACGCGAGCTAGCCCCGGAACGAACCCGCCCGCAAGCCAATGTCCGAGCAGTCAAGGCCCCCCGTTTCTATGTCCAAAGAAGTTGGCGCCGCCCCAGGCACAAAACCGCCTTCTATGTGCCGCAGTCTGAGGGCGACGAAGCCCAGGCCGCCTTCGCTCTGGCCTGGCGCATAGACGACAAGCGCGACCCGGAACTGGACCTGGCCATGCAGCTGCTTGACCTCATACTGCTGGGAAATGCCGCCGCCCCATTGCAAAAGAGCCTGCTCGAGTCCGACTTGTGCAGCGCTTTGACCTGCTGCGGCTACGACAACAACTACTGCCAGACTATCTTCCAAATCGGGCTTAAAGGCTGCCGGAAAAACGATTTTGCCAAAATTGAGGAATTAGTCAGCAACTGTCTGCTAGAGCAAAGCCAAGGCATCGCGCCCAGCCGCGTGAAAAATGCGCTGCTTCAGCTGAAATTGAACCATCGCGAGATAGATGCCGAACACAACCTGGACGTACTCGAGGATATCCTGGCTGCCTGGAATTATGACTGCCATCCGCTGCTCTTTGTCAAGCAAAAAACTGCTCACCAGAGCCTGGAAGAGCGTTTAAATACAGAAGCCGGCTATCTCGAAAACATCATCAAAAGGTATCTGCTAGACAATCCGCATCGTCTTAGCCTCGAGCTGCTTCCTGACCCTATGCTGCTGCAAAAGAAGATGCGCCGCATACGCCGGCGTCTACATCAGCTAGAGCAGACCCTCAGTGCCGCCGAATTGGCGCAGATAAGCCGCGAGCAGCTGGCTCTGCGAGCCAGGCAGGAGCAGCCTGACAGCGCAGCGGCTCTACGTAGTCTGCCGCGTTTGCGGCGCCTGGAACTGCAGAAGCTGCCGCTGCACCTGCCGGTCAGTGCAGGCGAGCTTGCCAATTCGCTGCCGCTTTTGCGCGGCGAGGTATTCAGCAACGGGCTTACTTATATGCAATTGGCTTTCGACCTGGGAAGCCTGCCGCAACACCTGCACAGCACCCTGCCCTTCTTCAATAACTTCTTTCCCCAGGTCGGCACGAAAGAGCTCAGCTATGTACAGGTGGCTGAAAACCAGGCAGCCTGCAGCGCGGTGCTGAGCAGTAGCCTGCATGTCTGCCAAAGCATCAAGCCAGGGGAGCCAACGCGAAAAATACTGCGCCTGTCTATGCATTGTTTGCAGGAACTCCTGCCACAGGCGCTCGAGCTGTTTGATACCCAGCTTAAACGCAAAAGCTTTCGCGAAGCCAAACGACTGCGTGAACTTTTGAAGCAAAACCATGCCCTGGCATTGTCTGAACTGCAGGCCGAACCCGCCCTCTTCGCAAATCTGCGCAGCGCCGTCGGTCTGACACCCGCAGCCAAGGAAATGGAACAATGGAACGGGCTGGCTTTTTTGCAAAACTGCCAGCATTGGATACAACTGCCTGAAACCCAGCTAAAGAAGAAAACTGCCCTCTTGGACGAATTGTGCGCCTGGCTGGCCGAGCAAAGCCCGCTGTTGGCAGCCACGGTTGGCGACAATGACGGGTTCCGACAGCTCAGCGCCTTCCTCGAAGCTTTCCCCGGCAGAGCGAGCCAGGCGCCGGCAAATATAGCCCAGCCCGACTCTTTCGGACGGCAAGAGTATTATGCCCTCCATGCCGACACCAACAGCTTTGTGCGCAGTCATAGCGCGCCAGGCTACCAACAACCGCAGTCCGCCGCCTTAGAACTCTACGCCCAGCTGCTCAGCTGCGGCTATCTGTGGCAGGAGCTGCGCCTGAAAAATGGGGCCTATGGTGTCAGCTGCCGCTATTCGCCACTGCAAGGCATACTAAGCTTGCAGTCCAGCGAGGACCCCAACCCGCAGCATAGCCGCAGCATATTCGACCGTTTAAAGCTCGATACCGCAGTCAATTCCTGGAGCAAGCAAGACATCGACGACGCCATTATCGCCTGCTCCAGAGACTCCGCCCGGCCCTGGTGCCCCGCTGAAACCGCCAAGACCGCTCTGCTTCATCGCCTCTGCGGCATTGACGAGGCAGCGCGCCAAGAACGCCGAGACGCGCTGCTTCAGCAAAGCCCGCAGAGCATGAAGGCCGCCATACAGGAGTTTTGGCAAAATTACGCTGTACAGTATAATGACTGCCTGATCGGAGAGGCTGGCAAAGCAAAAAAAATGCGCCTGCAAGCCTTACAGATATAAAAATGCACATAAATCCTGGCTTGAGCCACTAAGTCACACAAAGACACACAAAAGCACACTAAGGGGAAGCTGATTAAGCAGGCACACGACAACATGAACCGGCCGGTTTTTTTATTATATTATGAGGCAGGCAGACAGCAGCCAGACCCCATCATCAGACTGCTGCCTGGCCTGAGCCTGCTCTCCTCGCCTGCTGAGCTGAATGCCGCACTCAGATTCGAATGCCTCTTGACCTTTGTGCAAGCCAAGGGACAAATGCGCCAGGAAGCCATCAGAATGCTGTGCCGACAAAAAAAAGACTTCGCCATGCTGGGCCTGGAAAAAGCCGACCTGGAACTGGTGCGCAAGAAAAAACCGCGGCTCTGCTGGCTAGGCTCCCTCAGGTTCTTCCAGGCCGCCGCCAGAGCCAAAGAGCTGCTGCAAAGCGGATGCTGTGGCAAAATCTTTAGCTGTGAAAGCGAAATAGGTAAAACCGCCTGGAAACAATATCAGATCAATGACCTGGTTAACTGGCTGCTCCAAGACCAGGAAAAATGC
>JAAZIY010000410.1 GCA_012800625.1 Lentisphaerota bacterium | reverse complement strand
GCCGTGCCGTATGCCGATGCTGGTGCTGTGCCGTGTGCTGCTGACACCGTGTCGTGTATCACTGCTGCACCCTATGCCGATGCTGGTGCTGTGCCGTGTGCTGACACCGTGCCGTGTGCTGACACCGTGCCGTGTATCACTGCTGCACCCTATGTCATGCTTGTAACTATGAAAATTTAAATTGTCAAGTTGAGTTGTTTCTGGTCAGTATGTACAAGAAAAACCCGAATATACTGTATAGAAAGAAAGCGAATCTGCTCAGTAAAGTTTAATAATTTATTTTTTCATAGTTCCTAAGACACACTAATTCGGTTTCAGCCATTTGAGCATATTGAGCAGGAGGCTTTGTTCATTTGGGGTTAATTCCACGCTCACTTCGCCTCTGCCAATGCCCAGGGCCAGCCCGCAGGCTATATAGCGCCCCCGCCCTAATTCGCCAGCCAGGATGAGGGTAGCACTGCCGTCGGCACTGCTGGCGAGCAGCTCGGCTTTTTCGCTGGCCTGCATGGAGACGATGAAGGGGTAGGCCGACTGAAAAGGTCCGGCAGCCAGGCCGGCGGCTATGGCATGAGCCGGATTGGCTAGCCAGGCGGCCTCGTTCAAGGGCAGCTCGGGCACGGCGCTCACCAGCTCAGGCGCCAGGTTGATAAAGCCGCGATTGCCGCATAAGGAATGCGTCACCAAAACCGCGCCGCCCTGGCGCATATAGGCGCGCAGCCGCTCGGCTGTGGCCTCTTGACGGAAGAGTTCGGCTTGGTCCCTGGGTTGGGGAATGATAATGATATCGCAGGCCGCCAGGCTCTCGGCGTGCATATTGTAGAGTGCGGCCAAGTCCAGGCCGGCCTGCTCCTGCAGAAACGCAAAGATACTCTCGCCGCCGTAAGAGTTGTTGAGCCAGACGGCCACTTTAGGCTCGCCGCTCTGCTTGAAGCGCGGCGGCTGTTCCTGCCGGAGCAGCTCTTCTTCTTCTGCCGCACTCAGCAATTTGACCACATCGCTGCGATACAGTATGGGCAAGCCCAGTTCGTTTTCGCCGCGCAGTTCGAGGCGATAGTATCCCGGCTGGCTCAGGTCTATGCGGCAGCTGCTGTGGCGCGACTCGCGCCGCAGGTCTATCTTGGCGCCTGGCGCCGTGTCCCAGCCATCGCGCAGCAGATTGACGCGGAAGCTCTTGGGATCCAGATTGGCAGGCAGCTCGAATTCGCAAAGCAGGGCTTCACTCAGGCTGTAAAATGGACTGGGCAGGCGGTTTTGGCTCTGTCTCCACTGGAAGCTTAGGGACAGGCCCTGATGCGGCAAAGGCTCAGTGACCGACAGCGAGCTGACCCCTTGGCGCAAACCGGGCAAAATCCGTCTGGCGAAATTCTCGTTAAGCTGAAAGCAGACAAAGCCGTCGGCGCCCAGTTTGCGGCTGAGCATGACTTGTTCGGCCAGCGCTGCGGCACCCGGCAGCATATATACCCCAAGGCCGGGATATACCGGGATGCGCCCGGCCACCGTCAAAAGCTGCTTGCGCAGCAGATGCTCAAACTCGGACAGCGAGGCGCTGTAGTTCATTGGGCAGACGAAGTCCAGCAGCCCCTCGTCTATCCAGGCGGCGCTGTCCTGGGCCACCGAGAGGCGCGCGCTCTCCCAGTCTCCATACACTGCGGCTGAGACCTTGATGGCGGGGCGTATATCCTTGGCCTGCTTCGAGACTGCACGCAGCAGGCGCGTGATGTTTTCGCGCTTCCAGGCGGCAAAGGCTGCCTCCTCCACACCGCCGGGGCGGCAGTCTTCGGGCCAGTGTCTAACCGGGCGGCCCAGTGATTTCTCGAAGGCTATTCTGGCGCTAAAGCTGTAGTCTGCGCGGTTGTCCGGATAGCGTATATAGTCAAAATGTATGCCGGCTACGGGGTACTTGCGCACGATTTCAAGCATCGAGTCCAGCTCCAGTTTAAAGTTATCCTCGTTATGCGGAGCCAGGTAGTCGGTGTCTACGCCGTTATATCTTTGCTGTGTTCTTCCCAAGACTCTCATTTTGCGGCGCAGCTCTTCAGGGGTGCGATGTCCCATGTTCCAATTCACCTTCCAGACGTGCAGCTCGATCTGGTGCTTCTGGCAGGCTTGCAGGCACTGCTGCAAGTAGTCAACCCGGCCATTTTCGCCATAGGTGTCAGGATGATTAGGCAGCACCTCGCTGGGGTAGTCGGCCACATAGCCCCAGAGGAAATTGGCGAAGACGGCGTTGAAGCCGTTTTTCGCGAGCAGCTCTATGGTCTTGTCCCAGCCCCAGTCGGCAATGCCGTAGGGCGAGTGAATCCATGCTCCGCGCAGTTCGCCGTTGCGGGAGGGGCAGCTGCGCAAAAATTGCTCCTCGAGCTGCTCTTCGGCGTCTTCGAGCAGGGCATAGGCGGCGGCATAGCGCTTTTCCTGCAAGGCCAGGCGGCTTTGCGCCAACAGCTCCTTGGTCTTGGATATATCATTATCGGCGGCGGTCTGAAACTGTTCTGACCAGGCTTGCAGCTCCTCGAGGCTCTGAAAGCTGGAAAAGTTACTTAGCGAGGCCAGTTTGTTATCAATGGCGTTCTGCCAGTGCCGGGGCACTATGCCGCCAATAAATGAGAGTATGAAGCGCGCTCCGGCAGCCTGGTCCTGCCCCAAATAAATATGCGACATATAGAAGCCGTTGGCATGAGCCAGCAGCCCGGGAAATTCGCTGCGGCTGCCGTCGGGGCGCCTAAACCAGGCGATGCAGGCGGCCTCTTTCTCGCTCTCTTCGACGGGCAACAGCAGGTTGCGCGAAACCTGACGCATAAAATGCGGCGCCCCGAGCCAGGCCTGAGCGTTGAATTCAAGGCCGCTAAGCTCGCCCAGCTCGCTAAGAGGCACATAGCGGGTCTTTGACAGACCTAGCAAGGATAATACCTGAGGGTCGGAATTATAAAATACGCCGAGCTTGCCGCCAGACTCGACGAATGCACGCAGAGCGGCGGCGCTGGCGGCAGGCAGTATATGGTTTTGCGGCAGAAAAATTATTTTCAGCCCTTCAGTCTGCGCGCCGCTCAGAGCCTCGTCAGGCAGCCGTTTATATTTTATGTTGAGCGAGCGCAGCAGCTCGGCAAGCTTGTCGCT
>JAAZIY010000409.1 GCA_012800625.1 Lentisphaerota bacterium | reverse complement strand
CAAAGCCCGGCTTGCCTTAGTTTGTCTGCCGATTCGTCCGATACGTCCGATAAGTCCGATGATACGTCCGATACGTCCGATACAATATGCGTAACGTCCCCACGGTTATTTTTTCTTTACTGCTTATTTTAAGCCTGCCCCTGGCTTTACGGCGCGGCGGGCCAGCAGGGCGGCAATTCCGTTTTTTTGTTTTTAATACGCTGTGTGAGATACAAGTTTGGGACGATGACCCGCTGAAAGTAGGCGGGGTGGTCTCAGCCGCAATGAGCGAACTGCAAGAGCTGCATGACAAATTGAATATTTTTGCGGCCGACAGCGAGCTGTCGCAATTGAACCGCAGCGTACCTGGAGAATATTTCGCCTGCAGTAAGAGCCTTTGGCAGTGCCTGCTTGCCGCGCAGGAGGCCTATGAGCTTAGCGAAGGCGCTTTTGATGTGACAGTGGCTCCGCTGATGCGTCTCTGGAGCTTTGGCAAGGAACACGCTGAGAGGCTGCCTAGTGCAGATGAGCTGCAGGCCTGCCTGGCCGCGGTGGGCTTTGATAAAGTCAGCCTGGACCACAAGAGCCGCAGCGTCGCCTTGACAATGCCTGGCATGGCCCTGGATATGGGCGGACTGGCCAAGGGCTATGCTCTCGACCGGATAAAAAGCAGAATGGAAGGCGCCGGCCTCAATTGCTATATGCTGAATTTCGGCGGCAATATATACTGTTCGGAAAAGCCGCCGCCGGGAAAGAAATATTTCAGCATAGGCATACGCAGTCCGGAAAAGAGCGCTGAGCTAGCGCAAACCCTGCATCTGCGCGACCGCTTTGTCTCGACCAGCGCCAATTATGAACGGGGCATCAGCCTGGGCGAAAAAAAGATAGGGCATCTGCTGGACCCGAAAAGCGGCTACCCGGTAGCAACGGAAGGCTCGGTGACAGTAATCTGCAGCAAGGGGATATATTCGGATATATTCTCCACGGCGGTTTTTGTCGGCGGCAGGGAGCTGGCCGACAAGCTGAGCCGCGAAGTGGAGAATACCGAGTTTGTCTGGTTGCCTTAAGTGGCGCCCCTACAGGGCGCCGGATTCGGGGGGGGCCTTCACCCAGGGTGGCGCTCGGCTCCTACGGAGCCTCGCTTACCCTGGGCTATCTTAGGTTGCCCCTTCGGGGCAGCAAATGGACAGAATCTCAGCCTCGCATAAGCCCTTCGTGTCTCTTCGTGTCTCTTAGTGTCCTCCCCCTTCGTAAGCTTTTGTGATGAAATTCAGGCGTTTATTTTTGTGTTGCTTTGGCCTGGCATTGTTTCACGAGTTGTTCGAATTCTCTGCCATAGCTGACAAAGGTATCGAAGCGTCTTTGTTGCTGCAGGGCGGTGTCCTCGGGGTTATCATCGGCATGGAAGACGGTTGCCACGTGCGGTTCGATTGAGAAGCCGCCATCATAGCCCTGGCGGAAGAGGTCTATGAGTATGGCTCTGACATCGCCTTCGCCGTCTCCGGCGAAACAATATGTGGTTACCGGTTCGCCTTTTTCATTTATCAGGGCGGTGCCGTCCTTGATATGTACATAGGTTATATGCTCTTTGACTTTGCTGTAGAATTCCCATGCCGACTGTGTATGATATGGCGGTTTTCCTATGCGCCGCAGGGTAAAGACCGGGTTTCCGGTGTCAAAGATAAGCTTCAGGTTCTCATGATTGACCGCTTCGAGCAGCTTAAGGGTATGCTGCCATGACATGCCGCCGTAGTTGCGGCAGTTTTCATGTCCATAGACTATGCCGGCATCGGCGCAGCGCTGCACCAGTTCTTTGACTTTGCGGAAGATTATCTGCTCCAGCTCCGGGTTGTCCGGTTCTTCATCGGAGGCCGGCACATAGCTCATGCCTCGGATGAGCTTGATTCCCAGCTTTTGCATGCGCGGCAGGGCGGAGTTCAAGTCGTTTAGGTCTTTTTGGAAGTCCTCTTCGCTGCGAGCCTGCCGGCTCCAGTTGGCCACCGGGCTGCCAAAGCAATTGATGCGCAGCTTTGCCTCGTGCAGGGATTTCTGCAGGAATTCGAATTCTGCCTGGTCGAAGCTGGCCAGGTTTTTGCCTTCGACATTGCGCAGCTCGATAAAGTCCCAGCCCAGGGTCTTGATTGCTTTTATTTGCGTGGCCAGGCTATTGCCGGCCTCATCTGCAAAACCAGATAAAAACATATTTGTACTCCAGGTTAATTTAGAGCCCGTCCAACAGGAGGTGGGGCATAGTAGCGCCTCTACGAGGCGCCGTTTTTGGGGTATCCTATTCCCTAGGCACTTCGCGCTCCGCGCTCCGTGCCTAGGGTTATTTTAGTATGGCGCTCCGCGCCATGAGGAGGACACATTTTCCGGGAAAATTACAGTTATTCATGCGATTTCATCGTTTTTTCTGTTTTTTTGAGATGAAAACAGATTGTTGGAAATCTTGTAATTGCAGTTTGTCTGCTTAATCAGCTTCCCCTTTTGTTCTTTTGTGTGCCTTAGTGTCTCTTATTGGCTTTTCATTTTTTGCAGCAGGTACTTAGCCGAGACGACTCTTGTTTTTCCATTGGGGCCGCAAACGACGGCTTGCTGTCCGAACTTGGCTTTAATTTCCATTTCTCGGCGCACCGCCTCTTGCAGAATTTCTGCTGCTTTGCGGGTTGTTTCCTTGGTGTGTTGTGAGGTCATGCCAACTCCCTTTTCATTTGTTCAAAGATAAGCGGCTCATAAACCTGTATGCCATTTTTATCCATGTCGAAGATGGTTTTGATATTTTCCTCTGAATTATCCAGGCAATGCAGTGCGCTGCAGACCTTGCCGAACTCGAAGAGATTGGCCAGGCTTCTAGGGTATCTGCGCTGCACGGTTGCCGGCGGGATGCCATGACCGCCATGTTTGATGCGGTACTCGACTCTTTTGGCGGAGATATCGGCATTAGGCAGCCAGAGATAGAACAGTTCGACCCGCCAGCCATCCTTGATCCATTCCTTGGCACGGCGCAGATGCGTTCGTCCGGCCAGTGTGGTTTCGAAGGCGAAGTTTTCGCGCAGTCGTATTTTCTCGTTGATGATCTGCAGCAGTATTCTGCCTGCCCGGATTCTGGCGGCCTGCATATTCAGCGGTGACAGCCCTTTGGCGATCTCGTCGGCATTCACAAAGTTAAGGCATTCGGCGATTTTGGGCAGGTACTGCATGGCAAAAGTGGTTTTGCCGGCGCCGTTAGGTCCCGCTATAATATAGCAAGTGGGCTTTTTTTGCATGGGCTGTGCTCCTGTCAAGGATACAATATAGCCCATTTTTAGCGTAACAGAGTCCGATGCCAGGGGAAGACAAATGCCGGGGACGGGTTTTTTAGCATTCCCATTGTTTGCCGGCGGCTCCGAATTGGCTTTTGGCGGGCATATTTTCCGCGATTTTGCGCATGGCTACTTCGCCGCTGCAATGGCAGGCGACCAGGTTTTGCAGGGGGAGTTTATCGAGTTCGCGCAGGGTGGCCTGCAGGCGTTGTTGACTGGCATTGACCAGGTGCAGGCCGCCCAGAACCAGTTTGAAAACGCAGTCCGGATATTGTTTTTGCAGATGCCATAATATATTCACGATACCGGAATGCGAGCAGCCGCTGAAAACGAACAGCTCGCGCTGCCGGCGTATGCAGAGCAGGGTCTCGTCCTCAATAGGATCAGCGATTTCGCCGTTTGTGTCGCAGAAGAAGGGGCCGCCGGTATCCTCGAATCCGCTGATTCTGGGGATTTCGTTAAAGAGGCGCACTTGCTCGCAGAGGCTGAGTGCGCCTCTGAAAAACTTGGTGTTGCGGTGATTTTCCAGCGCCAGCCTGGGGCTTTCCGGAATGGCGATATCCTTAGGCTCGCCATTGCGAATGGAGTAGCGTTTTTTGAGGATATTAGGATGAGCCAGCACTTGCAGTTTGGGCGCGAGTTTAAGCAGGGCTGCAAGGGCGCCGACGTGGTCATAATGCCCATGTGAGACAATCAGGTAGTCAAGCTGCTTTAAATCGAGGCCGGCTCGCTGCGCATTGCGCAGCATCAGGTTTTCGTCGCAGCCGGCGTCCAGCAGTATCTGCTTGCCCTGCAGCTCCAGGTGCAGGGCAAAGCCATGCTCGCCTTCATATCCCGGCAGAGCCAGATTATCGCTGAGCATAGTGATTTTCAGGCTCTTGGGCATACAGTTTCCGGTTAGAATCCCGTCCAAAAAGGTCATAACGCCGAAAGGCCGTTAGTGGCGCCCCTACAGGGCGCCGGATTCGGGGGGGCTTTTACCCAGGGTAAGCTCGGCTCCTGCGGAGCCTCGCTTACCCTGGGCTATATTAGGTTGCCCCTACGGGGCACCAAATGGACTTTTTGGGGACACGAAGAGACACGAAGGGACACGAAGACACACGAAGGGACACTAAGACGCACCAAGTTTAGTGGTCGCAGACATTTTCTCCGCCTTTGAGGCTGCCGTCCAGGTAGGCCTGGACCAGGGATTCCGGGCTTTGCGCCGCAGCTCCCACCAGGACCTCGACGCCCTGCTGCTGGAAAAGCTGCTGCGCGCGTTGTCCCATGCCGCCGGCAATCACCAGTTTGACGCCTTCTTTTGACAGCCAGGCCGGCAAGACGCCGGGTTCGTGCGGCGGCGGGGTCTTGTCCACACGCGAGAGGATGCTCTTGGTGTCCGGGTCGGCTTCGAGTATGGCGAATTGTGCGCAGTGTCCGAAGTGCATGCAGAGCTGTCCGTCTGCAAGCGGAATGGCGATTTTTAAGCTCATGATATGGCTTCCGGTGTAAAAGTAGGGTTTATTTATTCAGTTAAGTTCGAGCAGGGGCTTGATTATTTCCTGCATGATTTTGGCGCTTGCCGACTCTGCGAACTGCTGCAGAAATGGCTTGCCCATGTCGGCGGCCAGCGCGATCTGCGGGTCCATGGGTATGGCTCCCAGGAATGGCAGGTTCATTGATTCTGCGATTCCACGTCCTCCGCCTGGCGGCAATATTTGGGTGATTTCGCCACAGTTTGGGCAGGCAAAACCGCTCATGTTTTCCACCAGGCCCAGGATTTTCAGGTTTATTTGTTTACAGAAGCTGACTGATTTGCGCACATCCACGGTGGCGACTTTTTGCGGGGTTGTGACGATGAGTGCGCCGTCTAGTTCTCCTATGTATTGGCATACCGAGAGCGGTTCGTCTCCGGTGCCTGGCGGGCTGTCTATGATGAGGTAGTCCAGTTCTCCCCAGACGACATTATCGAGGAACTGCTTGATGACCGAGATTTTCATTGGTCCTCTCCAGACCACGGCCTGGTCGGGGTTTTCGAGCAGCAGCCCCAGCGACATGACTCTCAGGTTTCCCAGCTCCACCGGCATAATATCGTTTTGCAGGCTGATGACCTTGGAGTTTTCCAGTCCCAGCATAGTTGGCAGGCTAGGTCCGTGAATATCCACATCCAGCAGTCCGACTTTTTTACCTTTTGCCGCCAATGCGCTGGCCAGGTTGACGGCGACGGTGCTTTTGCCTACGCCGCCCTTGCCCGACATCACCAGGATTTTGTGTTTTATCTGCGCCAGCTTCTGAGCCAGCTTCTGCCTGGCTTGAAACTCGGCCTCGTTCTCGTGCTGCATACGGGCACCAAAGCCCCGCGCGGCGTCCTGTCCCTCCGACATAATTGCGTTCCTTTCGCGTTTTTTTATTGCGTAATCAGTTCCAGTGTCCGGCGACATTGGCATCGCTGGCTTCTTTCAGTTCGCCTTTGCGATATAGTTGCAGGGCCTCTTCGACGGTGGCGGCGCTGCAGTTGTAGACCTTGATGTCGGCGGCCTGCAAGACCCTGAATGCCTTCGGCCCGCAGTTGCCGGTGATGAGGGCGTCGACCTCCTGGTCGGCGACGGTTTCGGCGGCCTGTATGCCGGCGCCCTGGGCGGCCTGCAGGTTCTGCTGGTTGCTGACCACAGTGAATTTATCGCTGTCAAGATCATAAATTAGGAAGGCGGCGGCGCGTCCAAAACGGCTGTCCAAGGGCGCTTTCAAATCGGTACCCGAGGTAGTGATGGCGATCTTCATCTTGTGCTCCTAAGCTTGATGAAAAGACTCTGGCCCAGAAAACCCGGAGCGGCTCTGGGGATATGAATATACTATAAGGGAAATTTTTGACTCTGCTAGATATTTGGAGGGGACACCGAGACTCTGGAAGAGGCTGTCGCAGGCGGCATTTTAGCCGCAAAGGGGGATTATATTAGACCGCGTGCAAAAGGGAGAGGACACGAAGACACACGAAGAAACACGAAGTTGTCTTCGTCTAGAAAAGGAGT
>JAAZIY010000408.1 GCA_012800625.1 Lentisphaerota bacterium | reverse complement strand
CGATACGTCCGATTCGTCCGATGCGTCCGATCGATACGTCCGATTCGTCCGATGCGTCCGATTCGTCCGATTTATATGCCAGATCGCCACGCCCGCCCCCGCCATGAGGCCACCCTGGGTAAAAGCCCCCCCCCCGAATCCGGCGCCCTGTAGGGGCGCCACAAACGGCCTTTCAGCGTTATGACCTTTTTGGATGGGGTCTACATACTCACCAGAAACAACTCAATTTTGACAATTTAATTTTTCATGGTTTCTAAGGATATTTGAAATGGCTGAAGAAAAAGAAGCATTAGGCAGGAGCGAAAAGAGCGCCGGCAGCAAGGCGACCCGCTCTGATATGATACGTCTGGGCATAGCGCTTTTTGGCGGCATTTTGGTGCTTAACTCGTATCTGGCCAAGATTTTCTTTGATCTGAGCATAGACGAGACCGCGCGCGACCTCAGCGCATTTATCGGCGCCTTTATGCTCTGCGTGCCCATTTTTTGGGAGGCGATCAAAAACCTGGTTCACGGCAAGGTGCGCATGAATGAGCTGGTGGCCCTGGCTCTGATCGCCGCCTTTGCGCAGCGCGACTACCGCACTGCTGGGGCGGTGGCCTTCTTTATGCTTATCACCATCACTATCGAGAAGCGCACCGCCAAGGGGGCCGAGGCCGCCATCGAGGCGGTGGTGCGGCTCACTCCGCGCTCGGCGCGACGCATTGTGGATGGCAATGAGGAGGAGATCGACGCCTTCACCGATCTGCGCGCCGGCGATATCTGCCGTGTGCGCCCCGGCGAGAATTTTCCGGCGGACGGCCTCATTCTCAGCGGCAACAGCACAGTCAATCAGGCCAGCATCACTGGCGAATCTCTGCCTGCTGACAAAAATGTAGGCTCTGAGGTTTTTGCCGGCACACAGAATCTGACCGGACGGGTTGACTTCAAGGTGACTCGCATCGGCACGGACACTACCCTGGGCAAGGTGCGTAGTCTGATCGCCGATGCGCAACAGAGCAAGCTGCCCATTATGCGCCTGCTGGACCAGTATATTGGCTACTACACACCGGTAATTCTGATGATCGCCGGGCTGGCCTGGTTTATTACCGAGCGCATAGACCGGGTGATCGCCGTGCTGGTGATGGCCGTGCCCGCCGCCCTGGTCATCGCCTATCCCTCCGCTGTGATTGCTGCGGTCTCCGCCGCTGCGCGCCTGGGCATCCTTATCAAGGATGTCTCCAATATCGAGCTGGTGGCCCGCATTAAGGCGGTGATTTTTGACAAGACCGGCACGCTGACCGAGGGCAAGCTCGAAGTCGCCCGGCTGCAGCCGGTGGACGGCGTCGAGCTGGCTGACCTGTTGCAAGTGGGTCTGAGCGTGGAGCTGCACAGCAACCATCCCGCCGCCATAGCCATGCGCAATCTGGCCGAGGAGGCCGGCGTGAGCGCCCTGAACACTGACAACTACGAGGAGGTCATAGGCAAAGGCGTGCAGGCCGACATCAACGGCGCCGTCTGCCAGGTGGGCCGGGAGACCTGGCTGCAGGAGCTGGGTATTTCAACGGACAGCCTGCAGGAGACCTTGAGCGCCTCTGAAAGCCAGGGCATGAGCATAGTCTGCGTGGCGCGCGGCAACCAGGCCCTGGGCTGGATAGGCCTGCGCGATGCGCTGCGCCCGGTGAGTAAAGAGGCGGTGGCTCAGCTCAAGGAGCTGGGCGTGAACCAGTGTAGTATGGTGACCGGTGACAACCAGCGCGTGGCCGACACCGTGGCCGCACAGCTGGGTATCGAGGAGGTTTACGCCGGCTGCCTGCCCGAGGAGAAGGAGTCGGTGGTGCGCAAGGTGAAGCAGAGCGGCCTGGTGGTGGCGGTGGTCGGCGACGGCGTCAATGACGCTCCGGCTCTGGCCGCCGGCGACATCGGCATAGCCATGGGTGCCTTTGGCAGTGACGTGGCCGTGCAAAGTGCCTCGGTGGCCCTGATGAACAATGACCTGCGCCGCATCCCCTTCTTTATCGGTCTGGCGCGCAAAACCAAGGTGCTTATGCATCAGAACCTGGCCATAGGCCTGGGCTTTATTATCGTCGGAGTCTACTT
>JAAZIY010000407.1 GCA_012800625.1 Lentisphaerota bacterium | reverse complement strand
TGAAGGGGTCGAAGGCGGCGGCTACCTCGTAGTCAGCTGCTTTGCTGTTGCCGTCGGCATCGGTTTTCACTGTGCGATTCAGGATGCTTTCGGGCACCGAGCTTTGCATAAGCGCAGCGATCTCATTAATGTTTTTCAGAATGGCCAAGTCTCTTTCGGCCACGCTGCCGGCATGAGCCAGCAAGGCCGCCGCCGAGTCGCCGTACTTTGCCAGGTTCTGCAGATCGCCGCTGGAGGGCAGCAACTCGCTGGGGTAACCCAATAAGCTGGCAGACTCCAGGATGTTGGCGGAGAGTAGGTTTCTCTGTTTGATAACTTGTTCGGAGAGGCCCACGATGCTGTCCACGCTTTTTTTGTAAGCCCCGCTCTGATTTTTCTCCGAATTTTTATATGCCTCCCAACCCAGGCTGCCGGTTTCCTTCGGGCTGCTTTGGCTGCTGGGCGTGAAGCTGGCCTCGCGGCTTGCTATGCCCGAGGCGCTGCCCGCGTCAAGATTCTGTGCCGCGCTGGACAGGCCGGCAGCGAGTATGGCGGCTCGGTCGCGAAAATGCGTTCTTTGATTGGACAGCAAAAAGCTTAAAACCGCCGCCGTAATAGCAAGGACGACAACCACAGGGCCAAGAATTTTACCCAGACTACCCATAAAACGCTCCCTTATGTACGCGAGAAAAATGATGGAATCAAAGTATTAAGCTGGCTCATTTTAGTCCAAAGCAGCTTTTATGCGAAAATTGCCGCGGCTTAGCGCGCAGGCCAGGCAACAGAGCCAAAGTAGAGGCTCAAAAAAAGGCCATCACAGCAAGTTATATGCTAAACCCAACTTTTCAAGCAGGAATGACGAATTTTCTTGCTTTGCGGCAAAATTTACGAAAAACATAATAACACAAAGTGGTGAGTGTAAGTCGTGGCATGGCAAAAATGAAGGCCAACCTTGCTCTGTCTTAGTGTGTCTTAGTGTGTCTTTGTGTCAAAAAACCGTCTTGTTAGCTTTAGTCGGCATCTCAGCTGAGTTTCACAATTCTCATGAATTCCCGGTCATGGAAGCTTCCTTTTTGTGGTTTGAACAAGTTGAACAAGACTCCGGGCTGGTCAGTGCATGCCAGGTTAAGCTGCAGCGGCGTCTTGAAGCCGAACTGTGCCAGGGGCAGTGCCAGCTTCAAGGTCCAGCCCTGCGGGTCTATTTCAGTGTGCAGCTGATATTCTTGCAGATGCCAGCTGCGGTCCATGTTTTTTGCGTCATACACCGAGCGATGCGGATTAAAGGCGAAGTGGTAGTAGTCTGGTTCCTGCCATGCAGTTAAGAAGAACTCGACACAGTCGTCGACAAAGATGATGCTGTCATGCTCGCGTTTTTGCGAGACGATTTCCTTGCTGGGCAAGCGCACTTTGACATAGAGGGTCTGGCTGTGCTGGTCAAAGACAAACTGTGCGGCGGGCAGCTGATGCAGGTCTTTCTCGCTCCAGGGGTGAAACTTCATCTCGGGGCTTTTTTCCCAGAGCAAGTCAGGCAGTTGCGCGGCGCCCTGGGCCAGCGCCGCTTCGAGTTTGGGCAGCTGCAGGAACTGCGCTTCATATGCCAGCTCGGGCAAAAGGCATTCCTTGAGATGCACCTGCTGGTTGCGGCGCGAGACCTGTAGCAGCAGGTCTTCTTTGGGCGGCAAGGCGATCTTGAAGTCGGCGAGCTGCTCGGCGCTCCAAAGCTGCTCGTCTAAAGTGGGTTTGTAAAGCAGGCGGCGTAGAGGCTCAACTACGCTGAAGCGTCCGCGTTGAAGGCTATCGGCGAGCGGCTGCAATGCGGCAAAAATGGTCTCGCTGCGCGGATTGCAGAGATGCAAAAGATAGTCGCCCTGCGGATTGATCCCCAGTTTTTGCAGCGGGCTTTGAGTCCAATACGGCAGTGCCAGCTCATGGCTGCTTGCCAGGCTCTCGATTTTTTCCTGATATGGATAATATGGTTTAACGGCAAAGTCCTTGCTCGGCAGGCAGTCAGCGCAGCGGCTGCTGATTTCTGTCCAGCTCAAGGCATATTCATATGAGTCAGGCAGGTCTTCCAGCATGATATCACGATAGGCCTGTATCTGGTCGGCTTGTACCCCGGCCTTAAGCAGGTAGCGTTCGGCCTTCAGGGACATTGGCTCGCTGTCGCTGCCATAGGCGGCCATGCCATGGCTAAAGTGCTCATAGAATTCATATTCGCGCAACGAGTAAAAACTGGTGAAGACATAGTCCTGTGCCAGCTCCAGCTCTGAGACCCCCAGCAGGGCCAGCAGCAGGAAGGCTAGGCTGCCGCCCCGGTCGGCTCCGGCACTGCAATGGAAATTGATCGGGTAATTCTCCCTCCGGCAAAATATTCTAAAAAGCCTGGCATAATTTTGCTGGCCTTGCTCGCTAAAGATACCGGCGTACAATGTAGATGGTATGTTGTAGTATTGCACTTGTTCGCCCAGCGGCGAGGCCTTCATCCCCCCGGTCTCATCCTCGCGCCTCATGTCTATTTCGGTTTTGAGCTTCAGCTCTTCGAGGATAATGCGTTTGCTTTCCTGGTTGAACAAAGGCGCGCCCGGCTCATTATTCTCATTGGCATT
>JAAZIY010000406.1 GCA_012800625.1 Lentisphaerota bacterium | reverse complement strand
GCTGCCAGCGACTGTCCGGCGGCGCGCTTTTCACCACGCCAGCCGCCTCCAGGCCCATCCACTGCGGCCAGTCTGGCGGCGGCGGATAATTACCGGCGCGCTGCATCAGGTCGGCGCGGTTGACGGCACTGGCATGCACCTCGATCATTATTTGGCTGTCTTCAGGCTCCGGGGGCGCCACCTCCCGCCAGCTCAGGCTTTGGTCTGCATTTACAACTATGGCGCGCATATTACACCTCTGGGTTTGGGGAAAATTAAAAACAAAGAGCGCTCGACTTTGCCTCCGCGCTGCTCTTGCTATCGGCCTAATATATACCTGCAAGAAGAGCGGCAATGGACACTTCATTAAGGAACAGTGCTATGACAATGGAATCCGTAATCACCCCTGCCCATCAAGAGCCTGTTTCTCAACTCTTTGTGTATCTTTGTGTATCTTCGTGTGTCTTCGTGTCCCAAGAACCCGATGGCGGCAATATTGCTTTTATTTATGCTTCAATTAAGTCGGCTGAGAGTCACGGGTCCAGATTTGGGGATAGATTAAGCCAGTGTCCGCAATTCAATTTTTATTTATCAGGCCATGTCTCCTAGCGCACAACTTTTTCCAGGCTTATCTTTTGCCGGCTCTAAGCGTTCTTATCTAGGGCTTTGCTATCTTCTGCTGCTTTTTTTGCCGCTTGCCCTGCCTTATGGCCCTTTGCTGGCCGCTGATCTGCTTGCGCCGCTGATGGCTTTGCTGCTATGCCGGCAATGGCGCGCCGGGCTGCGCGTATGCCGAGAACAAGGCTATGCTCTGCCGATATTTCTGATATTGGCCGGCATTGCCACTTTGCTGCATCTATTGCGCGGCAGCGGCAGTCTTTACGATTTGTCTGTCTTTGCCTACATGGCGCTGCTTTATGTCTATTTCCGCTTACATCCGCCCAGGGCTAGCCTACAAAAATACCTGGGGCTAGGCATGCTGCTGAGCTTGCTGCTCGGCTTTTTCTACGCTTGTTTGAGCTTATGGCTGGCTTGGCTGCCGGAGCTGGGGCTTTTTTACCGAGACCCGTATTCCGCCGAGCGCGGCCTGAGCCTGCTGGCCCTGCGCTACCAGTTCTTTTTTAACAACCCGAATCTGCTGGGCAGTTTCTATGTTCTGCCCATTGCGCTGGTCTGCCCTTGGCTAACCGAACTGGCCAAAAAGTGCCGCGGCGCCAAAAATAGGCTAGTCCTGGCTGCCGCTGTCGTTTTGCTCCTGCTGCCGCTTTACTCCAGTGCCAGCAAGCATATGCTTCTAAGTTTCGCTTTGCTTTGCGCGGTTCCGCTGCAGGCCTGGCCGGAGCTGCGCCGTCCCCTGCAGAGGCTGCTGCTGCCCGGGCTGGCGCTCTTCGCCCTGCTCTGCCTGCTGACGGTATTGCTGCCGGTATTTCCATTGTCAGGACAATTCCCCTATATCAATGTCAAGCATCAAAGCAATTACAGCATACATCAGGAAATATACTTGAAGATGCTCACTATGAACCGGACAAACTGGGTCTGGGGTCTGGGAAACCGGGGTTGCCGCGAAGCGTATCCGCAACTAGCCGATCGCGACAAAATAGAATACGTCATGCAACAGTATAATTCACCGCATTGCATCGAACCCTACAGTCAATTTATGGACCCGCACAATGAGTACCTGAATATTGCCAGTTTGTTTGGGTTGCCGGCATTATTGGCCTGCCTGCTGTTTTGGCTGAAGCACGTAAAAAAAGGCCGAACCGGGACGCTATTGTTTTGCCTGGCACTGCTGGCCTGCTGTTTTTGGGATGACTTGTTGAGTAAGCGCTGGATATGGACGGCTTTCGCGCTGCAGGCTAATCGTTATCAAGACCCTGATAGGTAAGTAGGACGAAAAGGCGCATCACCCAGGCGCTGGGCAACAACAACAACGGATAGTTGGCCGCATGGCGCAACAGGCCGAAAGGTGAAAAAAAACGTTTTTGAAACAAATAGCGCCGCTGTATGGCCAGTGTGCTGCGCAAACTGTCCTTCAAGTGAGTCTGCTTCCATTGCTTGGCGGAAATACGATACTGCAACAGCCTCTCAGGCAAATTGGCCATGAGATGATGCTCGAGCACACGCATAATGAAGTCATAATCCTCGCAACTGCGGAAGCTCTCATCATATTGACCGACTCTTTCAAGCAGACTGCGACGAAAAAGCAAGCTGGGATGCGCAAAGGGGTTGGCCGCAATCGAGCTGGACAATATCTTTTGTGCCGAGCATTCGTAACAACGATGACCAGTAAGATCGCCAGCTTCATTGATTATATCTAAACTGCTACCCACACCATAAAGATCAGGACGGCTTTGCAGAAAAGCGACCTGCCGTGACAGACGTTCCGGATGAGAGCGGTCATCGCTGTCCATAATGGCGATAAACTCGCTTGCCGGTGAAATATGCTCAAAAAGAAAATTCCTCGACCTGGCCACACCGCAATTTTTCCGCTGTCGAAAAATTTTCAGTCGCCTGTCTTGCCTCGCCATTTTTTGCAGGATTTCCCAACTATCGTCAGCGGAAGCGTCGTCTACAACTAGGAACTCGAAGTTCGTATAGCTCTGCGTCAAAATCGATTTCACCGCCTCCTGCATATATTCTGCGGAGTTATATGTTGGCATTAAAACCGATACTTTGGGAGCATTTTGTTCCGGCATTCGGGCTTATTCCTTAAGCTGCCTGTACGCGCAGGCACAGCAAAGAGCCTGTTCCTGTTGAAGTCCACATTTTATCCCCTAGTGCGTACCTTAGTGTCTCTTCGTGTCCTGCATCTAGCTTATTGCAGGGCATTCAGGGCGACTGAGGCTCCGGCCAGTTCTCCTATTTTCAGGCCCAGCTCGGAAGTACGTATTTCACAGCAGTCGCGGAACTCTTTCCAAGCGAAGCGCGGCAGATATGCGAGCACCGGGTTAAGCAGGAAGTC
>JAAZIY010000008.1 GCA_012800625.1 Lentisphaerota bacterium | reverse complement strand
TCCTTAGCACAATTTACTACAAAGCATCGTATCTATTTGCGCCGTAGGCGCATAACCATGCTTAACCCCAGGCTTCAGCCTGGGGTGCAGGCAGCCATCAAAACCTGCGCCTCGTAGAGGCGCTACTATGCCCCCCCTTTTTGGACACCCTCTATCTAGACCGCGCTGGTTTTTTGGACAGGACGTCACACGAAGGGCGTTTGTCAGAAGTAGTACCAGAGCGAGTCGTAGTCTTCGGGGTTTTCGCCGTTTTTTTCCAGTCTTTGCAAATAATCAAGCAGGGGTACGTCTTCGCCGATATAGCCGGCACTGACCTGGGTTATGTTTTTTTCCCAGGGATGGAACTCGTAGAGCCTGACTCCGTTGGGCAGTATTGAGACCAGCGAGCGGTGTTGCGAGGCTCGAAGATAGTTTTTTCCCATTCCAGGGACATTGTACACACCTTCGTCGGTTCTGCTCAGTCCTGGCAGGAGCCTGGCCTCTTCCTTCTGCTCTTGCAGCAGTCTTGCCAGGGGTACGCGGTAGTCGCTGGTCTCCTCCTTGCCCTTGGCATTGAAGGTGTAGTATGGTTCTATGCCGGCTCTGGCCAATGTGCGCCGCAGCAGTGCGGCCTCGAAGCGTCTGGAGACAAAGAAGGTGTAGACCTGCTGATTGAAGATGGATATGCCGGCCTGGCGCAGGCGTTCGACGGCGCTAATCACCTCCGGGGTGACTTCGTAAGCGTGTTCGAAGTGGGTGACCAGGGCTATCTGGCGCCTGCCCGGCTGGCGGAATTCACTGAGCATTGCTATAAGTTCATCGTCGATGCGCATGGGCGCGGTTGCCAGCACGCGACTGCCTATGCGTATGCGCTCGATGGAGGGGATGTTGGCGACTCCTTTGAGGATTTCATAAAAGTCCTGGTTGTTCATAGCCAGGGGATCGCCGCCGGTGATAAGCACCTCGTGTATGGCGGGGTGCGCGGCGATCCAGTCCAAGGCGGCTTGTACTTTCTCCGGGCTGGCCATGGCGTCCGCAGCCATGGCGTCATCGATCTCCCAGTTTCTTTGACAATATACGCATATTTGCGGGCAGGTATTAAATGGTTTAAATATACAGATGGCGGGGTATCTTCTGGTTACCAGGTCTATGGGCGAGGTGTCGCCCTCATGCATAAAGTCGTATGCGGCGCGGTCTTCACTGCAGTTTTGCATGCCCTCGACATATCTCTCGCCTGGGAACACCTGTGCTCTGATGGCTCGGTCGAAGCCCAACTCGGGTCGGTCATCCATTAGAGACAAGTAGTATGGGGTTACTCCGAAGGGTAGGCACTGTTTACAGGCATCTCTGATACTATTGCGCTCTGTTTCGGAGAGTTTTACCAACTTGGCGATTTGCTCGGGGTTCTGCTGGATATTATCGAACTGCCAGCGCCAGTCGTCAAACTGTTCCTGGCTTGCTCCAAGCTGCCGGCATATATGTTTTCGCCTTTCCTGTCTTCGGGCGACGACGTCTTCTTGCAGGCCATGTGCGAAGCGCCGCATCTGTGCGTCTACGCTTTCGGAGAGCTGGTCCATTTGAGTGGAGCGTTGCACTGCGGCCTGGCGTCCCTGCGCCTGGTTTTCCTCGCATTGCAGTTCGGTCAGGCTGCTCCAGGCGCTGCGGTCAAGCAGTCCGAGCAACAAGTGGGTGGCATCGGCATAGAAGTCAGCGCTCAGATTTTCCGCCTCCTTGTGCCGGCCAATGCAATAGATGCTTTTGGCGAAGCTGAAGCCGGCCAATTTTTCGGCTCGGGGCGCCAGCATGCTGCGCAGATTGCGCGCGCAGTCGCGGATGCGTATGGCGTGGCTGATGCTTTTGCCATCCGGCAGGCTGGCGGAGGCGAACTCTTGCCGGTCGCAGAGCTGCAGCAGACCCAGGCGGAAGTCTTCGGCACTGAAGCATTCGTGGGCTAGCTTCACGATCTCGGGAAGCTGTTTTCTGAAATAACTGGCGGAAAATTGCTTAAGATGATAAGATGTAGTCATGGCTGTGCTCCTTACTACTGGTGAGCACCCCGAAGCCAAAAATGTCACGGAGTAAAATGCAATATGCTGCGTCAACTCGACAGTCGGCTTTCCGAGGCTGATTAATTAACAAGTCCCAGGCCCGTAGTTCTGTTTCGAACTTTGACGTTTAGTTTGCGTGATGAAAGCAATAAAACTTGTAAAACGAGAGTATAACCTATCACAAGAACGGGATTTTGCAAGTTTTTGGCGGAGTCCTCCGGGTAAATTCCAGTACCAAAGAATCAGAAACCCAAAAAAAATATTTTTCGCGCAGTCTGCTCCGCCTCGCCATTTCGAGACACATCCCTCCCCTGTCCGCATTTTTC
>JAAZIY010000065.1 GCA_012800625.1 Lentisphaerota bacterium | reverse complement strand
CTTTGTGTGCCTTCGTGTGTCTTAGTGTGTCTTAGTGTCCTCCCCCCTTGTGGCCCCTTACCGCAGTTCCACCTTGAGTTCCTCGGCCAGGAAGCACCTGATTTTCTCTTGCAGCAGATTAATTTCCTCGTCCCTCAGGCTGCGCTGCGGGTCACTAAAATGCATCGAGTAAGCCATGCTGCGCCGTCCCGGCCCCAGCAGTTTTTCATCCTCGTAGATATCAAAAAGCTCGATTTTATCAAGCAGCTTCAGCTTCATGCCTGCGATCCCGTCCAGAATTTGCTGATGCGTCAAGCCTGGCGGCGCCACGAACGAGATATCCCTGGCGGTGCCCGGAAACTGCCCCAGCGGGACAAATTTCCTGCAGCTTTCATCCGGCCTTTCCAGGGCAGTCAGATTAGCGAATGCCATAAACAGGGGGTATCTCAAGCGCATTCCTTTTTGCAGGCTCTCCGCCAGCTCCCCAAAAACCAGTCTTTCGCCCTCCTTCAGTTGAAAGGCTGCGCAGGCCCCCTTTTTGAATACGGGCAGTTCGGCGGCCTCGCATTTCGCCTCTTCCAGGCCGCGCGACTCCAGCCAGCTCTCCAGCAGTCCCTTCATGCTGAAAAAATCGATTTCCCAGGCACGTTCCTCGCCGTATCTTTCCGGGTGCCGCAGTCCGCTCATGGCGATGCCGATCTGGTTGCACTCCACTTCTCCGTTTTTGTCGCGTTTAAACACCCTGCCTATTTCGAAGACCCCGATCTGGTGGTTGTTATGCGCCACGTTATGCCTCACCACCTTCAGCAGGCCGGCCAGCAGGCTAGGCCGCAGGCAGGCGGCGTCATTACTAATGGGGTTGGAGACCTCGATGATCTGTCCCTCCTCGAACTCGCCGCCCAGCAGGCAGTCCTGCCTCGAGAACAGCGAGTAGTTCATCACCTCGTCCAGTCCCAGCGCCAGCAGTTCGCCTCTGGCTGCTTCCACTTCGTAGTAGCAGTCCTCCTTGCTGCTGCCGCCCAGCTTTGCTGCGCCAAGCGCCGTCGGTATGGAGTCCAGTCCCCGCACCTGTGCCACCTCTTCGATCAGGTCCACCTCCTTATGCAGGTCAAAGCGCCAGCCCGGCGTGCGCAGCAGCAGCTCCTCATCGTTCTGGCTCAGCACTTGCAGTCCCCGGCGCTTCAGGCAGTCTGCAATCTCTGCGCTGTCCAGCTTCAGTCCCAGCAGTGCATTCACTTTCGCCACCCGGCATTTGATCTCCTGATATTGCCAGGGCCTGGGATAGCAATCCAGTACGCCTTCGAGTTGTTCGGCGCCGGCCAGCTCGCAGAGCAGGCTGGCCGCCCTTTCACTGGCCAGCGCGCTAGTCTCAGGGCTGACCCCGCGCTCGAAGCGATAAGAGCTGTCGGTGGAAATACCCAGGTTGCGCGAGCTAACCCGGATATTGACCGGATCAAAAGCGGCGGTCTCCAGCAGCACGCTGCAGGTGTCAGCGGAGATCATGCTATTCTCCGCCCCCATGATCCCTGCCAGGGCCACGCCGCGTTCGGCGTCGGCGATCAGCAGGTTTTCCGGGCCTAGCTCCAGCTCCGTGCCGTCCAGTGTGCATATCTTTTCGCCCTTTCTGGCTCTACGCACGATGATCTGGGCGCCGGCCAGCTCCTCCAAGTCAAAGGCATGCAGCGGCTGACCGTACTCCAGCATAACATAGTTAGTGATGTCCACCACGTTATTGATGGGGCGCAGCCCCACTGCCATAAGGCGCTGCTGCATCCAGTCTGGAGACGGCCCCACCTTGACGTTCACAAAGACCCGGGCTATATAGCGCGGACAAAGCTCCGGGGCCTCGATGCGCACACTGGCGGCCTCCTCTGCCCGCCGGCCCGCAGCCAGCCGCAGCCTGGTCTCTGGCATCTTCAGGCTGGCGCCGCTTTGCGCCGCGATTTCCCTGGCTATGCCCAGGTGCGAAAGCCAGTCGCCCCGGTTGGCGGTGATCTCCCATTCTATGACCGAGTCCTCCTGAAAAAGCTCCTGCAAGGGCCGTCCCGGCGCGGTGTCCGGCGGCAGTATTAAAATCCCCTCGTGTTCATCACCCAGCCCCAGTTCCCGGGCGCTACAAAGCATGCCTTCTGACTCTACTCCGCGCAGCTTGGCTTTTTTAATAATGAAGCCCTCCCCCAGTCTGGTGCCCAGGGTGGCCAGGGCCACCTTTTGACCGGCCTCGCAGTTAGGCGCGCCGCAGACCACCTGCAAAGGCCTGCCATCGCCGCAATCGACCTGGCAGACACTAAGATGCTCCGCATTCTCATGCTTGCGCCTCTCGACTATCTGCGCCGTCAGCACGCCTTCGGGCAGCACTGCCACCTGTTCTATGCCCTCCAGTTCCAGTCCGGCTGCCGTCAAGCGCTCGGCCAGTTCCCGGGCCGACCAGGGCACATCAACAAAATCACTCAGCCAACGCAAAGAAGTCTTCATAAATTACCCGAATACCAATTAAACTACGGAAAACACATAATGTATTACCGATAGCCCGCCTTGCCAACAGACAAAGTAAGGACACCAAGACACACGAAGCGATCTCCCTGCTTAGTATCCCTTCACAGCCTCGCCAATCGTTGCAGCATCATTTCAGCGACCTGCCCCCGCATTTTATCGGGCATAAAGCTGCGCCGCAATGCCTCTTCGAGGTTTTCTCGCACGCTGCTGCTCACAGCCGCGATCATTTTGTCAGCCTGGGCCTTGCTCAACCCGATGTTTTTAGCCATTGACTCGAAGTCCGACCTCTTCAGACGGTTTTTTTTGCCGTTCACGCTAAGCGCCATTTCCTCCCTGTCTTCCGGCAATATGACTTTCACCGGCAGCAAATCATAGGCCGGTGCCAGACTGTAGCCGCCCTCCGCCTGGCGCAGCAGTGAAAAATTCTTCAGATGCATATCGGAGTTGCCGCTGAGAAACGAGTACAGGCTCAACTCGAAAAAGCGTGCCAGGTCCAGACCCGGCAGGCTCGAATAAAGACGCAAGGCCCGCGCTATCTGCTCCATAGAACCTCTGTATTTCTGGCTGGTCATCCTGCCCAGCACCTGGCAGAAGTCCTCAAGGTGCAGCATTCCCTGCCTGCTGCGGTCCATTCTACGACAAACATAGGCCAATTCCCCCGAGCGCAAGGGTACCAGGGCGAAATCAACACATTTTATCCGGCACATTTCAGCCAGCAGCATACAAAAATGTTCCGCCTCCGGCAAATGCGGCCAGGCTGTGCTTTGCGGCTTCAAGATGTAGTCTCCTGCAAATCCCACTATGGTCAGCCGCGATCCGCGCTCGCCATGTTTTTCCAGATGCAGAGAAAGCTTGGGTTGTACGCCGGGCAGCGAAACCCGCTGCATAACTAGCTGCCTTGCCAGCTCATTCAACTCCTCCTGAGTATGCTCCAAAGCCGGAACCTGGTCCTGGGCAAAAACCTTGCGCAAACAGGCCGAATGATAATGCCTCGCAGACTCAGGCATAGCCTTGCCACAGATAAGACAAGCGCCTCGCATGTCAAAACTCCCTTATGCTGACGGCTCCCACGCAATCGCGGCAACAGGCCAAAAGCAGCCCCATGCGGTCATTGGCGTCCAGCTTCCAGTTGTCCAAAGCGATGCCAAGCAGCCAGCCTTCGGGGATTAGCCCGTCAAAAAAAGGGAACAGCAGCTGGCTGTGAAAAGTCTCCGCCTGCAATGGCAGCGACATGCTTATAGGGATCGGCTCGCCCTGCAGATAAAACCCGTCATAGCTGAAATGATAGCCCTCCTCGTCTTCAAGCAGCAGACCAGCCAAACGATCAAAAAAATATACCTGTGCGCGGCGCATACTGATATCAGGGTGAATGGGCTGAGGGTGGCGGATTGAGTTTTTGCTGTGGACTGGCTCTCAGCTCGTGTCCAAACAAGTCAAGAACGACATTGACCTTGTCCATTCTAAGGGTGGGCTTGTCGGCTTCCAGCTCGCGAATGAAGCGCAGGCCTACACCGGCACGAACCGCAAGCTGGCGCTGAGTCATCCCATGCAGCTTGCGCTGATGACGAACAAAGGTGGAAAGATGCATATTATACCCTTTCGGTGGTAAAACCAGGCCACAAGGATAAAATAGTCCCGAAAGGGATGATTGCAAACCGCCTAGTGTGTCTTCGTGTTCCTTAGTGTCTCTTAGTGGCCTCCCCCTCCCCCCATTTTTTGGGCGGCCTGCTCCGGCGTCATGGTGCCGCTAAACAGGTGCTGCGTGGTATTTTTATGTTCCACTGCCAGCCTGGGGCTAAGATACTGGTCGTAGTAGGGTTGCAGCGAGCTGGCTTTTTGCAGCGCTTGCAGGCTTTGGCGGGTGATTTCCGGCAGCATATCCTCCTGTTCCGGGCTGGTCTTAAGCGCCGGCAGCCTTCCTATGCGGCACCATTGCGTAACCACTTCGTCGGCGCAGAGGTACTCCAGCAGCTTCAGGGCCAGTTCAGGATATTTACAGGAACTAGACACTGCAAAGGCGCAATTCACCCCGCCCAGCACGGCATCGGCTTCCCCCTTGCCCTCCGGCACGCTGGGAAAAGGCAGCAGTCGCAGCTGTTCCATGAATTCCGGCTTCTCCTCAATGATGCGCGCCGCCAGCCAGGTGCCGGTCAGGTACATGGCGGCCTCCTGGCGCAGGAACATGGCTCGGGCCGGCGCGTCATCCATGCCGTTAAAGCCCAGCGGAAAAGCGGGCAGCGCAATCAGCTCTTGCAGCAGCTCTCCTGCCCGCACAAATGCTGGGTCGGCAAAGGAGGCCCCCGGCTTGCCGGCGGCGGCGTCCAAGAAAAGCCCGGTGCCGCCGCAGCGGTTGGCCAGATAACAGAAGTAGAACGCGCCCGGCCACTGTTTCATATTGCCCAGCGCAAATGGGTTTATGCCGGCCTGGCGAAACTTGTTGCAGACCCGCAGCAGCTCCGCATAGTCAGCCGGGTATTCCACCTGGTGACGCTCGAACAAAGCCTGGTTGCACCAGAGTAAAACCGCCGACAAGTCCAAAGGCAGGGCGTAAAGCTGACCTTCCCAGCGGCATAGCTCCAGCGCCTGACCAATAAAGCGACCCTCCCAGTCGTTGTCTTGGAAACATTTTTGTAAGTTTAAAACCTTGCCGGCCCTGGCGCGCTCCTGCAAGGGACCCCCGCCCCAGGTGAAGAAAACATCCGGCGCATTGCCGCTGGCCTCCTCTACCGCCAGCTTCATCTTGTAGGCATCGTTCTCAAATGTTTGCACGCGCACACGGCAACCAGGATGCGCCGACTCAAAACGAGACACCGCAGCAGCAATGACCTCGCGCGGACCGGCATAGTTCATGATGTGCCAGAAGCTAAGCTCAAGCCCGGCTTCGGCATCTTTTTTTGCCCTGGAGCCACAAGAGCAAAAAAAGATGCTCGATAAAACAAAAACAACGACTAAATTCCGCAAATCAAGACTCCTTTCGCTAAAAGACCCGGCACTCCCGTTCCCGCTCCCTGCCGTCGTTGGATATGTGGCGCCCCTACAGGGCGCCGAATTCGGGGGGGACTTTTACCCAGGGTGGCGCTCGGCTCCTGCGGAGCCTCGCTTACCCTGGGCTACATTAGGTTGCCCCTTTGGGGCACCAAATGGACAGATTCTCAAGAAAAAATTGCAATTTCAGCCTAAAAATTGTGTTTTTATACAATTTCATCGAGTTTTTCAGCTTTGTCCGGCTCTCTTTTCCCAACAAACCAAAACGGG
>JAAZIY010000064.1 GCA_012800625.1 Lentisphaerota bacterium | reverse complement strand
CGGGCTGACATTGGTTTGCAGCTTTTCCGGATCGTGCCCTGGCGGATAGAGCTTGGCGGAGAGATTGCGCAGCTCAAGCTGCCCGAGAGCCTCGGCCAAGTGAAAGGAAAAAGCGGTTTTTTTGGCAAAATAGTCCTCGTGTATTGGTACAGCGACCTGGACGCTTTTCCAGCTATCCACCGGCTCAGTGAATTTCAGGGAAAGCAATTTAGGCCAAGGGGAGGCCTGCACCTGCCAATAGAAATGGAAGCTGTAATTTGGTGTTATTTTATACTCGAAGCTAATGTGAAGCACTGAGCCGTGCTCCATGTCGCTGTCCAGCTCCTGCAATAACTCCATTGACCAAGGCTTGGCCGAGGTCTGCGTCACATTGGCCTGCAGAATATTGCCGCTCTCCCCCTCCTCGGCATCAATCACCTTGAAGCTGCCGTAGCCGGCACTGCGCAAAGACCAGTTGGCGGTGCCGGAACCAGCCTCATCGAAGGCCGGGTTTTTAAGCAGCTCCCGCCAGCCCCCGGCCTCATCCGCAGAAACGGCAAAGGAAAACACAAATAGGGCTGCAAGCAAAAAATATGGTTTAAAGCTGGCTACCTTGAATTGCTTAAACATGCCTTGCTCCCAATATAGATCCCGTCCAAAAAGGTCATAACGCCGAAAGGCCGTTAGTGGCGCCCCTACAGCGCGCCGGATTCGGGGGGGCTTTTACCCTGGGCTGTATTAGGTTGCCCCTTCGGGGCACCAAATGGACTTTAGTGGTTCAAGGGCTTTTTGGACACGAAGACACACTAAAAAACACCAAGTCGTTTTCGCTTAATTGAGCCATTGCGGCCAAGCCCCATCGTATCCCAAACCCTGTTTCTTTTTTTAGGCGAGGTCTAGGCGCCGTATTTCACCTGGACATCCTTGCCGCTGCGCACCGACTCGTAGATAGCCAGGATCAGGTCCACGGCGCGCCGGGCACTGCGTCCGTCAATGTAAGGCTCACGGTCCTCGGTGATAGCGGCAATCAAGTCGTGGACCAGGAAGGAATGCCCGCGCAAGGATATCTTGCCGGGATCGTTCATTGCGCTCATTTTATCTTCGCTGTCATTTTGTGACTCCTGGGGCGACTGCGTCTGGTCCTGCGCCAGTCCGTCAGGCTCGCTAGTCACGGCGTAATGTGTGATTTTCTTGTCGCTCATGCAGAGACTGCCCAGGTCTCCATGTATCTCGACTCGGGTTGGCTCTCCGGGGTTGCATGAGGTAGTGCCGATAATGGTTCCAAGCGCGCCGTTGGCGAACTGTAGGCTGGCGCAGCAAGTATCCTCGACCTCGATATCGCGCACCAGGTGTTTTGCCCTGGCGAAGACGCGTTCCACCGGCGAGTCCATGAGCCACATCAGCAGGTCTATGCCGTGTACGCACTGGTTCATAAGCGCGCCGCCGCCGTCCAGCTCCCAGGTGCCGCGCCAGCCGGCGCTGGCATAATAGGCTCTCGAGCGGTAGTATTTCATGAAGGCGTCGCCCATGGTCAATCTGCCCAGCTGACCGGAGCGCACAATTTCCCTGGCTTTAATGTTTACGGCGTCGGTGCGCATCTGAAAAACACAGCCCAATTTCACCCTGGCCTTGTCCGCCGCCTCGATCATGCGGCTCATCTTCTCGGCGCAAATATCCAGGGGTTTTTCGCAGAGCAGGTGTTTGCCGGCCTGGGCGGCGGCGACCACTCCCTCGGCATGTATGCCTGAGGGGGTGCAGATGCTGACCACGTCAACTTCCGGATCCTTAACCAGGTCGCGATAGTCTTTATAAAATTTGGCATTACCGTTTTCGGCGGCCAGCTTGCGCCCCTTGTCTTCGTCTATGTCGCACACCGCCGCCACATATGCCTGCGGGCAAGAGGCAATGCCTTTCAAATGCGCTGTGGAAATGACGCCGCAACCCAAAATGCCGAAACCGAATTTGCCGTTTTTCATCGCTTAAACCGCTCCTTGGTGTGCCTTAGTGTGCCTTAGTGTCCAAAAGCTTTAACGCCGCGGTTTCAGGATCAGCATAGGCTTATGCTGTTCTTGCGGCTGTTTTTTCCTGGCGTCCACGACATGCAGGGTATCGTCATCTCTGGCGGCCGGGTCCGGGCTGTCCAGCACGGTTGCCCCCACCGAGTAATTGATGACGACATTGCCCTCGTAGTCGGCTTGGAAGACCCCGTTACGCAGGGTTGAGCCTACGAAGACCCAGCCGACAGGCTCCAGGTTCTTTCCGCTTCTGGTATCCATGATCCAGTACTCGATGCGCTGTCTTTGCGTTTCCCCCTTATCATCCTGCCATTCGACAAAGAGATCGACAATGTCGCCTTGCCTACCCTGTTCGGGCAGTCTGCTGCCGTTTTCGGCTCCCAGCAGGTAGAGCATTGCCTGCACCTGCACGGCGGCAATGTCGGTGCACAGCAGGGTCTCGTGCATACGCCCGTCCGGCTTGGCCACTATCACTTCCAGTGCTCCTTCAGAGAGGACAAAACGGCAGGGCAGCGCGATTTCCCTGGCCTGTTTACGCAGGATAGTGCCGTTAAGCTCGAAGTCGCCATTGGGCAGCAGCCTGGCTCCATAGGGCAGAGAAGCCTCTTGTCCAAACAAAACCCCACAATATAAAACGCAGAGAACCCAGAGAAAATTGACTGTATTCATTAATTTCATGGCGCTGAGCAGACGGCATTCGGCGGCATTGAGAAAAAACGGCCGCATAAGACCTTCGTGTGTCTTAGTGTGTCTTCGTGTGTCT
>JAAZIY010000405.1 GCA_012800625.1 Lentisphaerota bacterium | reverse complement strand
GGTATCAACTACCTGGTGTTGCGCTGGTTCGATGAATTGCCGAAAAATCTGGAAGAGGAAAAAAACTACCACGGCGACATTGATATGCTAGCGGAGTCCTCACAACTAGAGCTGCTCTGCAAAACTCTGGCACGCTTTCCTGGACGCATCAAGGTGGATCTGTACTCAAACAGCATCCGGCTGGGCACCGACTGCAAGCGCATCGCTTATTATCCGCCTTTGCTGGGCAGCGAACTACTGGCCTCGACCATGTTTTACCAGGGACGTTTCCGCTGTCCGCAGCCGCGTCTGCATCTTTATTCCCTGCTCTATCACTGCGTCTATCAAAAGGGTCTGCTCTGTGGTTTGCCCAGCGGCACTGCCCTGCCGAACCATGAAAGCTACGCCCACGATCTGCCTGCTGAACTGCAGCGCCTGGCGCAGGAGGCCGGCGAAGACCTGCCACAGCCGCTAAACCTGCTGAATATACATCACTGGCTACAAAAAAAAGATTGGAGTATGCCATATGACCTGATGGGCAGATGGCCAAAGCGCAATGCCTGGCACGAAGAGCTGCTGACATACGAAACAAAAAAATTGCTTGACGAATTGCAAGGACTTAGACAGCTGCTCGTCTTCCTGCTGCGCGAAGACGCAAAACTATGCGGAGCAGATAAACAAATAGTGGAAAAACTAGGCGAGAAATTCCATATATTGGAAACCGTACAGCTTGATGGCGAAAAACAAAGCAGGGTCATGCGCCAAACCAGAGGCGGAGACTGGACCAAGCACAAGCACAGCATCATAGTGCCGCCTGTCAGCGCCGTTATCTGTCACGACCCGAATCCAAGCCCGATTAGCGAAAACCTCGAATTGGCCGCAGCGCATACCTTCGTTGACAACGCCAATGTATTCTATAAGCATGAAATCAGAAAAAACCTGGAAAAACAATTCCCGCAAGCCATCAATTTTATGCACGGCAGCGACAACGACCCCGAAAGCATGGCTTACATTAAGGCCATATACCCGGAAAACTGGCAGACTAAAATAGCGCAATGGAAACAAATCCTGCAGCCTTCATTGCAACCCTAAGCGGCAATCGCACCAAAAACAAAAACCCCCACTGCCTAAGCGGCAAACACCATACATTTGTTGGATGCCAAAGCCAGAATAAGTTCTAACGATAAGGCGTCTAGTTTCAACTAAAAAAGGAGTTGTAAATGTTTATTGACATTCATGTACACACACGTTTTACCCCGGTGATGCCGCGCAAAGACGGCAGCAATTACGCCAGTCCCGACGAGCTTGAGGCCTTCTATAAGCAGGCAGGCATAGAAAAAGCAGTGATACTGCCGGGAAGCAGCGGACACAAGGGACAGTCCATGGAAGAACTTGTGCACATGAGCAAAACAAAATATCCCTGGATGATACCCTTTGGCAACCTGGACCCGGTGAAAGTGGAAAATAATGCCTACGGTGAAGGCATAGAAGACACCGTGAAATATCTGAAAGACATAGGCTGCAAAGGAATAGGAGAAGTAACCACTAATATCTGGTTCGATGACCCCTTTATGCTTAATCTTTTCGCCGCCTGCGAAACACATCAAATGCCGCTTATCTTCCATGTCTCAGTGCGACCAGGATATAGCTACGGCATTGCCGACGACCAGGGACTGCCGCGCCTGGAACTATGCCTGAAGCTGTTCAAAGACCTGAAATTCCTTGGACATTCACAGGCCTTCTGGGCCGAAATGGGACCAATCACCAGCCTGCAAGACCGACTGGGATACCCAAAAGGAAAAATCACTGAAGAGGGACGCCTGCCGCAGCTTATGCGCAAGTACCCCAACCTCTGCGGAGACCTCTCCGCAGGCAGCGGCAGCAACGCCCTCATGAGAGACCGCGAATATGCTGCTAAATTCCTTACTGAATTCCAAGACCGACTCTATTTCGGAACCGATATTTGCGCAACCAGAAATTTCGAGTTCGCCCAAAATTATTGTAACTTTTTTATTGATATGCGTGATAAGGGCGAGATTTCCGCCGAGGTCTTCGAGAAAGTGGCCAGGGGCAATGCCATAAAGCTGCTGAGATTGTAAAAATCAGCCTGCTTGGCGCCCCCCCCCAAGGGCGCCAAGTGTAATGGCACAAAACAGAGATTGCTAACTGCCAAAAGGAAAGCTTAAAAAATCTGCTGTCTTAGTTTGCCTTAGAGTCCACAATCCGTTTGTGGAAATGTAGCGGGTCGCCGCGTTCCCCCCAGGAAACTTGTTCGCCTATGGATAGTACGCGTTGGCTCAGACAGTTGCGACATTTTTCGGAGTTCTCATCGAGGCAGGGCTTGTTTTCGTAGAGCTGGTAGTTCTTGCGATACTGCACATCGGTGACGTTTGGCATAAGGACATTGGCACCGGCCTGCAGTCCCTGTTCTCGACCGCGCCCATCCAAGGCCTGCAAGGCAGTGGTTGCCGCGATATTCACATCATGCAAAAAAAGCCTGGTAACGGCAATCATTTTCAATCCCAGCCGCAGCTGTGCGGCGTTTTGCTCCGCTGAAAGTTTCATGCCCTTGCTCAGCGGCGCATCCGGGTGCGGCAGCCAGGGGCCCATGCCGATCATGTCCAGGTCCATATCGGCGAAAAAGCCGATATCGTCAGCCAGGTCTTCCAGACTCTGCCCGGGCAGTCCGCACATTACTCCGCTGCCGGTTTGATATCCCAGTCTTTTCAGACTCTGCAGGCATTCGAGCCGGCGTTGGAAAGAATGCCCCGGCGGATGTATGGCGGCATACAGGCGCGGGTTGGAGGTCTCAATGCGCAACAGATAACGATGAGCGCCGGCCTCCAGCCAACGGCTATACACGTCTTCCTCCTGCTCACCCAGGCAAAGCGTGATGCCGAAGGAATCGCCGGCAAATTCGCGGATGCCGCGGATTATACGCTCCACATAAGCCGTATGGGCAGGAGACTCGATTTCGCCGGACTGCAGTACCACTGAGCCATAGCCGCGTTCGTAGCACCAGCGCGCCATACGCAGAGCCTCATCCGCCTCGATGAGATAGCGCTCCAGCTCGCGGTTACTCTTTCGTATGCCGCAGTAGAGGCAGTCTTTGGCGCAATAGTTGCCCAGCTCGACCAGTCCGCGCAGACTCACTCGGGGTCCAGTCTGAGCCATTTTGACGGCGTAGGCGGCCGCAAAAAGCTCAGCGTCATTGTCCCAGCTCAAGAGCGCGATGCGTTCTTCCCGTGACAGGCTCTGCGCCTGCCCTACTGCCTTTTGCAACACTGTATTCATACGCGGTCTCCTTTTCAAGATTTTATGGCCAGCATACGTTCAATGGGGATGCGCGCCCGGCTCATGGTGTCGGCGTCAAGCTCAATGCGCGGCTCCAAATTCCGCAGAGCATACAGAACATCCTCAAGACAGATTTTTTTCATGTTTGGACAGAGCGGCTCCGGAGCGACGGTATAGAAGCGTTTGCCCGGGTTTTCCTTGCGCATACGATGCAGGATGCCGCTCTCGGTGCCGATGATGAATTCCTGCTTCTCGGACTGGCGCACGTGCCTCAGCATCCCGCCGGTACTTAGAGCATGATCTGCCAGCTGCACCACCGCCGAAAGACATTCAGGATGAACCAGCAGCTCAGCCTCAGGATGAGCTGCGCGGGCCGCCAAAACCAACTCCGGCAAAATACGGTTGTGAACCGGACAATAACCAGGCCAGAGTGACATCTTGCGACCCAGCTTCTCCGATAGATTGCGCCCAAGATTGGCATCGGGTAAAAAAAGAATCTCTTTGTCCGCCGGGATTGAGGCGATGACCTGCTCGGCATTGCCAGAGGTACAGCAAATGTCAACCTGGGTCTTGCAGGCCGCCGTAGTGTTGACATAGGCTACCAAAACCGTCTCAGGATGAAGACGACGATATTCTGCAATCGCAGAAACATCAGCCATGTCAGCCATGGGACAGCCGGCAAATTCGTTGACATGAAGAACAATAGAGTCAGGAGAAAGTATCTTGGCGGTCTCAGCCATAAAGCGAACCCCGCAAAATACAATCACAGCCGCACCGCAAGAGGCCGCGCTACGGCTTAACTCCAAAGAATCGCCGACAAAGTCAGCAATGTCCTGAACCGCCCCAACACAGTAATTGTGAGCCAGAATAAGAGCGCCGTGCTCTGACTTCAATGAAGAAATCTCACCATAGATATCCATCATAAACACCAAAATAAAACAAAAATCAAAGTCTACTGTTTCGGTAGTCTTTTAATATAGCTCTTTTTTTTCACAACGCCATTGTTTTTTGTTTTATTAGTATGTCTTCGCCTAAAAAGGGGATTACTGTTGGACACAAACGAAATTCTGTAGTTATAGCTTTCTCACGCCGGCTGCATTGCCTATTGGCGCTTAACTTAAGCCTGAAATTGTTGTTCTCCGCCGGCTCAGTGCCGGCGTTTGTTCGTAGTACACGTTTTAGCGTGCTCCCTGCTCCCGTTTCCTGCCGTCCAGCGGATTTGTGGC
>JAAZIY010000404.1 GCA_012800625.1 Lentisphaerota bacterium | reverse complement strand
GCCACTTAGCGGCCTCCCCCTCTTCGTGTCCTACCCCCCGCTCTTGATTTTCTTTCCAGCACTCTTCCGGTGACCTGGGGTTCTCCGCCGACCATCTTGCCGCCTTTGGCTTGCACGGTGACACTGGTTCCCCTCTCCAGGCTGCCGCTACTATGCCTCGGAGTTTCGCCTTCGGCGCTTTTACGCACCAGGCTTTGGTCCAGGCAGAAGGGGCGTTGTTCTATCATGCGCCAGTTTTTTTGCCAGGCGCGCAGGTCTTCGGGTCGTTTTGGGAAGGCTGCCCCGTCCATCTGGCTCAGGCATTTGGCGATGGCCAGCATGCTGAGCATTTGCGTGCTTTGTCCGTTCAGGTCAAAGCCAAAGTCCTCAAGGTGGTCGCGAAAAAAGTCATAGTAGAGTTCGGGTCTGGGCAGGGCGGAAGCGGCGGCCGGCTCGATTCTGGCCTGTTGTTGAAAGACCCAGAGCGGCCAGGCGTCCGCCAGAAAATCATTTGCCAGTTCCTTTTTGCCTTGTCGCAGAAAGAATTGGCAGAGGCTGGCCACAATCCAGGTCTGCTCGGCGGCCAGGCTCATGCTTGGGAAGCTGCGCGGCAGACCAAAGAGGTCTGGGAAGGCCGGTTCCTTCTCGACTTGCAGGCTGGCGGCCAGGGCCAGGCGTCCCAGTTGTACGCTCTGTGCATCATCGAGCGTCTCGGCCTGGCCGAGCAGCTCGGCCAGCCAGGGCGAGAGCGGCAGCGCCGCCAGCTCCTTGTGCTGCTCCAGCCTGAGCAGCAGGAATTTCAGGCTTAGCTCATAGCGTTTAATCAAGGTCAGTCTGCTCTCGCCGGCATACTCGGCATATCTGCGCATGGCCAAGGCCGCCAGGGCGACCGTCTCGGTCCTGGACTCCTCGCTGTAGGCCTCCTCGAGCGGGCGGCGCATGTCCGGATAAACCAGGCTGTGGATAAAATCGCCGCTGCGCAATTGCTGGCGGCTAACATACATCATTATTTCCCGGCAGGCCTGGGCGTACTGCTCCTCGGCCAGCAGCCCGGTTTCCATTAATGCCAGGCAGAGCAGCGCATTGCCCTGCACATTAAGCATCAGCCTGGGGTCCTGCTGCCTCTCGTCGGGGGCCAGTTCCTCCTCTTCGAGCACGAAGCGCATCAGCTTGTCAGCCGAACTGCGGCAGTTCTTCAACAGCGCTTTGATGATTTTTTTGGAGGCAAGGAGGAATTCCTGTTCGCCGCTCATCTCTGCCAGCCTTGCCAGGGCGATGGCCAGCTCGGCCTGGCTGGAGACGAATTCGCCCCCCTCGCCGCGCCCGCTTTGCCACTCCGGAAACGGCGCCTTGAGGCTGCCGTCCTCCTGCAAGCAGTCCAGCAGCCGTTTTGCCACGGCGCTGCTCATTGCCAGCGGGCTGCGCCCGCTGATGCCGCTTTGCACGGGATGCCCGCGAAACAGCCTTCTGCAGCCCTGCTCGTCAGCGAAATAGCTGTCGTACTCGAAGATGCATACCCTGCCCTCCTGCTCGGAATTCGCCATGCTCAGCCAGGTTTTGAGCGCGCCCCAGTTATCCGACTCGGCGATAAAGTCGCCTATCTGCCTGACATTTAGCCGGCGCTCTGCGTCAATCAGGTATCTGCCCGTCATTTGTTCGGCGGTAAAGGCAAAGCCCTCGCCGGGTCTGAACGCCAAGCCGTTCAGGCTGCACATCATCACCCGCGAACGGCTGATGGAGAACCCCTCTATGGGCAGCGCCGCCTGCACTATATCCAGCCGCATAGAAGACCAGTGCCCGGGGTTTTTCAGCTTTTCCCGCCAGCTCGAAGGCAGCGCCTTGCCGCCCTGGTCGCCTTGCAGACGGCTGCGCATCAATTCGGCGTAAGCCGGCTCCCGGTCTCTTAAAATAGTCAATACCTGCCGCAAAGCGCTGGAAAAGTCATAGCCCAGGCCAAAATAGGTCCGCTCCGGCCAGGCGGCATCGCCCAGGCTGATGAAGACTCCCCGGGGCGTCTTGTCTTTGGGAGCCAGAGCCAGCAGCTCCTCGATGGGCACCTCGTCGAGCAGACCCTTGCGCAGAGCCAGGCAGAGCGCGCGCCCCTGCTCGGAACTCAAGGCCAAAGGCTGCCGCACATGGTCAAACCAGGGCACACTAGGCATGCCGCGGTCTAAACCCGGACCGGGCTGCGCAAAAACCCCTAGGGCGAGAAAACAACATAAAAACGATAAGCGTAGCATAGACCCCGTCCAAAAAGCCCTTCGTGTGCCTTAGTGTCCCTTCGTGTGCCTTCGTGTCCTCTCCCCTTCGTGTCCAAATCCCTCAGAGCAGCTCGGCAATCTGCACTGCATTCAGAGCCGCGCCTTTCAGCAATTGGTCGCCGCAGACAAATAGGGCCAGCGAGCGCTCGCAGCTTAAGTCCGCACGCAGCCGCCCCACCAGCACCTCGAATTGCTCGTTGCTCTCAGAAGGCATGGGAAAGTGATTGCTGGCCGCGTCATTCACCAGCTTCAGACCCGGCGCCTGCCCCAGAGCCGCCAAGGCCTCTTCCACCGAAACCTGGCGCTCCTGCTCGATAACGATGGACTCGGCATGGGAGCGCAGCACCGGCACCCGCACGCAGGTGGGGCAGACCTGTATGTCCTGGTCGTGCAGTATCTTCCTGGTCTCGTTGACCATTTTCATCTCCTCGCTGTTATAGCCATTGTCGCCGATGTCGGTGTTGTGGCTAAACAGGTTGAAGGCATATTGATGCTGGAAAAAATGCGGCTTGAGCGGCTTGCCCTCCAGATAATCGCGCGTCTGATTGGCCAATTCGTCCATGCCCTTGGCGCCGGCGCCGCTGGCACTCTGGTAAGTGCTGACCACGATGCGCCTGATGGGCGAGAGATCATAGAGCGGCTTGAGAGCAACCAGCATGATGGTGGTGGTGCAATTGGGGTTGGCGATAATGCCGCGGTGCAGCTTGACATCCTCGGGGTTGACCTCGGGCACGACCAACGGCACCTCGTCGCGCATCCTGAAGGCGCTCGAGTTGTCAACCACAACCGCGCCGGCCTTCACCGCATATGGCGCCAGCTCGCGGCTGATGTCGCCGCCGGCGCTGAAGAGGGCAATGTCAATGCCCTCAAAGGAGTCGGGGCCTAGCTCCTCCACACAATGCTCTTGCCCCATGCAGCGCATCAGCTTGCCCGCCGAACGAGAAGAAGCCAAAAGACGCAGACTATTAATGGGAAAATCGCGTTTTTCCAGAGTCTTCAGCATCTCTACACCGACTGCACCCGTGGCTCCGACTATGGCAACGTTAAACTTGCGACTCATGATTAGTACTCCTGTAGGGATGACCCCAGCTAAAACACTTAGGCTGGAGCCTGCTGAAATCAAAATGCTTCAAGGCTTGAAAAGCCGAATACATAATATAATGCAAAAAAACACCACGGCCTAAAAACCGAGCGACGGGAATTTGGACACGAAGTCACACGAAGATACACTAAGACACACGAAGGCTGATGCGTATGCTATTATAAAAAATAGCTAATTTTTATTAGCCAGCGGCTTTAACAAAATGTTAATAACTTTTACTTTTCATTAGGCTTCAATACATTAAGCTTACATTTACCCAAAAAATCTTATTTACCGCTTAAAAAGCTCTTTTTTGGGCAAATCAAATTCCGTCTTTTCAACAAAATTTTTATCCTTGCAAGCCATCAAGCACTTACGGATATTCTTGTCGCCCCGTACTCCCCTTTTCCAGAAATTTCATTTGCCAAATCGCAAAAGGCGGTTAATTTTAATAGTGACAAACTTCTCCATGCTTTTCTATCCGCCTTATTTTTAGACCCATATTTTCTGCGGTCTGTCTTTCCGGTCACATATGCAAAACAGCCTTTCAGTTGAAAAAGTCTGGCAATCCTGTTCGGGGCGTATCCGTCAGGCTCTAGACCCGGCCACCTACGCCATGTGGATTGCCGACATCGTGCCCCTGCGCCTGCAAGACAAGCACTTTGTGCTGGGTGTCTCAGACAATGTCTTCACTGACTGGCTTTCGGACAACTACGGCGAACTTATCGCCAGTGAGATCAGCAGCGAGTTGGGCTGTAAAACCAAGATCCTCTTCGAGAAAGGGCACGAGCCGGAACTGCCCGAGCCGGAAGCTGACGCTGCACCCAAAATAAAAATGCCGCCTTTGGAAAAAACGGAGCCGAAACGCTTCAACCTGCGCTATACCTTTGATTCCTTTGTGGTTGGCGACAACAACAGCTTTGCACAGGGGGCCTGCCAGGCCATCTCCAGCTCGCCGGGCCTGGTCTACAACCCGCTATTCATCCACAGCCCCACCGGCCTGGGCAAAACCCACCTTCTGCAGGCCGTCGCCCAGGAGGTCTGCAAACTCAAGAAAAACGCCAAGGTCGAGTACCTCTTCAGCGAGGAGTTCTGCAATCTGTACATTGACGCCATCAACCGCAAAACCCTGCCCGAGTTCCGCAGCCATTTCCGCAATGTCGATGTTTTGCTTATTGACGATGTTCACTTTTTCGCCGGCAAGGACGGTCTGCAAGAGGTCTTCTTCCACACCTTTAACGCGCTTTATAACTCGCGCAAGCAGATAGTGCTCACCTCTGACCGACCGCCCAGCGAGATCGGCAGGCTGGAAAAACGCCTGGTCTCGCGCTTTGAATGCGGCCTTACCGTCGATATACAGTCGCCCAACCTGGAGACCCGCATCGCCATACTGCGCCAAAAACAGAACGACCACAGCGTCAAATTCAGCGACAAGATACTGCAGCATCTGGCCAGCCGGGTGAAATCAAACATACGCCGCCTGGAAGGCGCACTGCTGCAGCTGGTATACTATATCACCGTGACCAACCGCAAAGCAAAAGACATGAGCGAGGACCTGGCCGACTCGCTGCTGGCCGGACTCTTCGCCGAGGAGGCCTGCTCGAGCATCAACGTCGAGCAGATACAAAGAATCGTGGCCGACTATTATGATATACGACTATCAGACATGAGCAGCAAGCGACGCCCGGCTAACATCGCCTTCCCCAGGCAGATAGCCATGTATTTCTCGCGCAAGCTCACAACCCTGTCACTGCCCGCCATAGCCGAGCAGTTCAGCCGCAATCACGCCACCATCCTGCACGCGGTCAACTCCATCGAAGAAAAAATGGAGGAGTCGCCAGACCTGAGAAGAGACCTCTGCATCATCGAAAAAAGACTGAAAAACTGAAGTGTGTCTTAGTGGCCAAGTATCTTAGACCGCGTCCAAAAAGTCTTTGAGCCACTAAGGCACACGAAGGGGGAGGACACTAAGGGACACGAAGAGACACGAAGGCACACTAAGGGCTTATG
>JAAZIY010000403.1 GCA_012800625.1 Lentisphaerota bacterium | reverse complement strand
GCCGGCATCCTTGCCGGCATTGGGTCGGGGGAACGGGAACGGGGAGCACGCTAAAGCGTGTACTACATACGTGGGACGGCTGCTGGGAGCGCCGACTTCCAGCCTATGGGCGGCAGATACGCTTTTTATAATAAACATACTGAAAGACAAAACGGCTCGTTTTTGCAGCTTCGTTTTCAAGGACTACATTAGTTTGCTCACCAAACAAAAGAAGTCCGTCCACGCCAAGCGTAAAGTATCAAAACATCAGCAAGGTTGGGGCAAGGCGGCGGTGGAACAACTCTTCGCCGAGCTGCGGGCGGAGTTGCCTGGTGTGGGCGGCTTTTCAGCTTCCAACCTCTCGCGCACGAAAGCTTTTTTCGAGACGTACAGCGCACTCGAAAAACTCCAACCACTGGTTGGAGAAATTGCCTGGACTCATAACCTAGGCCTCGTCCAAAAAGGTAGCTTGCAGGAATTTGGACACGAAGCTACACGAAGAGACAGGAAGCTACACGAAGAGACAGGAAGCTACACACAGCAAGCGGCATAAGCCCTTAGTGTGCCTTGGTGTCACTTCGTGTCTCTTAGTGTCCTCCCCCCCCGTGCCTTTGAACCACTAAAACACATATAGCCGCACCAAGTCACACATAATTGCAGGAGGCAGCAATGAGCCAGGATTATGAGGAGTATTTTCACCAGGATGCCCGTGATGACAGGTTTCTTCGCGCCGCCAGGACAGTGCTGAAAAACTATAGTATTAGCCAGCGCCAGGGTGGCGCTGGCAGTAAGGCGCTCTTCGACGTTCAGGGCGGCAGCCAGGACTATGTGGTGGAGATAGATCCAAGCTGGCAGGAGTCGCCGCAGTGTAGCTGTCCCGATGCCAGCAAAGGTGCCATGGTGCAAAACCGGGGCTATTGTAAGCATATTATCGCAGTGCTGCTTAAAGATGAACACTTTCGCTATCAACTGCTGGAGACCTTTCTATGAGTATGCCAAGTCCTCCGAGACTAGATGCAAGAAGGGCTTTGGCCACAGCAAAAGAGGCCTCGGCGCTAAGCTATGAGCAACTTTTTCCGCTCTTGCAGGCAACCCTGCAGGCCGGCGTGGCAGCCTTGCTGCTGGGACCACCCGGCGTAGGCAAGTCATCGCTGGCAGCCGAACTGGCCAAAAGCCTGAATAAAAAACTTATAGATATACGTCTTTCGCAGAAGGATCCGGCCGAGCTGGGCGGAGTTTACTTCCCCAACCGAAAGAGCCAGGTCTTGGAGCTGTTTCCGCCCGGCTGGGTGCAGCAGGCGGTGAGGGAGCCTTGCCTGGTTTTTCTCGATGAGTTCAATGCCGGACTGACCAAGCTGCATCAGGCCGCCGCCTATCAAATCGTGCTGGAAAACCGTATAGGCGAATTTTCCTTTCATCCGGAAACCCGAGTGCTGGCGGCAGGCAATAGGCAGGAGGATTACTCTCTGGCAACCCCGCTTTCGCAGGCGCTCAACAACCGTTTCGCGCATTTTCATATGCGCCCCGACAGCGAAGATTGGTTGCGCTGGGCGGCGAGCCATAATATCAACGAGGATATAATGGCATTTATCCAGACTTACGGCGATGACGTGCTTTTCTGCGCCGCGGACAGTCCAGCTTTTCCCACTCCGAGGAGCTGGGAAATGAGCAGCCGGATACTGAGCCAGGCCAATGATGATAGCCAGCAGCAGCATCTGCTGAGCGCCTGCCTGGGCTTGGAAATGAGCCTGCAGTTTATCCAATACCAGAAATTATTCCGCAAGGTCAGTGTGAAAAAAATCCTTGCCGGCGAGGAGAAGCTGGATTTCGTTAAAAACAGCGAGCCTTCCACTATTTTTGCCGTGCTTTTTGCCGTCGCCGGCTATCTGAAGGACCATGAGATTGACGACAGTCAACTGCTTAGCCTGCTTGCCTTCTTGCAGAGTCCAGGCTTGAATATGGAATACCTGATTATTTTTCTGCGGCAGGTCTACGCCCGTCAGAAAGAGCTTTTCCGTCGTCTGCGTCAACTGCCGACTTTTCAGGCACTGGCTGGCCAAATGGTGAATTTAAGAGTCACACTATATCAATCTTAGCACAATGCAGGAACAGTCAGGGCAGTATAACGAGCAGGCTGTAGCGACCGAGATCAAGCGCTGGTCGGCATTGCGTCTGCAGATGCTGGAGAAGCATCCATTCTGGGGCTATCTGCTTTTGCAGATGAAGATACTGCCGGCTCCGCAGTTGCCAAAGCTGGCCTGCACTGACACGCTGCGCCACATCTGGCTCAACCCGCATCGCACCATGAGCCTAAGCAATGCCGAGCTGGGCTTTGTGCTGGCGAATGAGATTTGCCACCAGGTTTTCGCCAATCTTGAACGCCGCGGCTCAAGAGACCCGCGGAGATGGAATGTGGCCTGCGATTACGCCGTCAATGCCACCCTGATGCAGATGTGCGCCGCTGAAAAAAAGCGGCTTATGCGCGCCACGTATAAAATGCCGGCTGGCGGTCTCTACAAGCGAAGATTCGAAAATATGCTTGTCGAGGTGATTTATGAAAATCTCAAGCCCGACGACATACCCGCCTGCGAGGAGCAGGAAGTTGAGGTGGTGCTTTCCGCTGATGGCGAGATTCTGGAAACACGGCTGAAGGTCATTGACCATGCCGGCGGCATAGACCTGCATTTGCCCTTGACTCTGAGCAGACAGCAGCAGGAGCTCTTGCACCGGCGCCTGAAACAGTCCATTACGGTGGCCAAGCAGCAGGGTGGCAGGGGCTATGTTCCAGGAAAGCTATTGAAAAAACTTGCTGTTACTGAAGAAAGCAAGCGTCCCTGGCCATATATTCTGCAGCTGTTGGCCAACGGGGTGCTTAGCTCGGATGAATATACGCTGTCACCACCGCATCGCAGATATTGGGAAGAGGGCTTCGTGCTGCCCACTCGCCTGAAGGACAAGCTGCGGCAAATTGTCGTCGCGGTGGACACATCCGGGAGCATGAGCATGGAGAGCCTGAAGCAGGCTCTGGCCGAAATAAAGGCTCTAAGCCCCCTGGTAGAGGAGGTCTGGGTAATTGTGGCGGATGCCGCCGTGCAGCAAGTTATCAACTTTCAACAGTTGGATAAGTTCCTGCAGCAGGGCGAATTGTCCGGCGGTGGCGGCACCGACCATATTTGCGTGTTCGACTATATTGCCCAGCAAAACTGGCAGCCGGAGCTGTTCATAGGGATCAGCGATTTGGAAAGCACATTCCCGGAGCTGCCGCCGCCTTATCCGGTGCTCTGGTTGACGCCCAGGGTGGCGGCGGAGGCCCCCTGGGGAAAAGTAATCGTCATGAGCGAATTTTAGACCCCAAGATACACTAAGACACACTAAGTCGTCTTCGTCCAAAATCCTGGCAGGCGACTTTTCTGGACAGTGAAACGAAATTTTTGCAACTTCGTTTTCAAGGACTACATTGGTTTGCTCACCAAATAAAAGCAGTCCGGCCATGCCAAGCGCAAAGTATCAAAATATCAGCAAGGTTCAGGCAGTGACTCGCTATATTCAGGACAGGTCTGTGAGTTCAAATCTTTGTGCAGGAGGCTGGGAATGAGCAAGCTGTTTAAAAATAATTCAGGGCAGGACTACGTGCAGCTTCTCGCTGAGGTAAAAGAGCGCATCCGCTCTGCTCAATACGAAGCCCTGAAGGCAGTCAATACTGAGCTGGTCGGCCTGTATTGGGATATCGGGCGGATGATCGTGGAACGGCAGAGAGATGCCGAACATGGCGCAGCCATCGCTGAACAGTTGTCTAGTGACCTGCGGACGGAGTTTCCGGGAATCAGCGGATTCTCAAGGCGTAATGTTTTCTATATGCGGGAATTTTACCTGCTTTACCGTGACGATAAGCGAGTGCAACCATTAGTTGCACAAATCGGCTGGACTCATAACCTAGTGATATTCCAGCGCTGCAAGGACTCTCTGGAACGAGAGTTCTATATCCGCATGACCCGAAAATTTGGCTGGTCAAAGAATGTGCTTATTCACCAGATTGATAACCAGAGTTATGAAAAATCTCTGCTCAGCCAGAGCAATTTCGACCAGGTGCTGACACCCGAGCTGCGCGCCCAGGCCAAGCTGGCAGTGAAGGATGAATACAGCTTTGATTTTCTGGAGCTGGGCGAGAAACACGGCGAGCGAGAGCTGGAACGGGCGCGGGAGCGGGAGCGGGGAGCAGCCTAAAGGCTGTACTACATACGTGGGACGGGTGTTGGGAGCGCTAGCTTCCAGTTTATTGGTGCTAAATTAACGTTTTTTAAAAAATCATAAAAAAACAAGGAGGACTCTGTGGTTGGGCCTTCTAACGCCGGCTAAAGCTTATTGGCGCTAACTTAACAGTTATTAAAGAAGAATCAAGAAAAGAATCATTTTTAAAAATGCTAGATAAACTATTGTTATGCAAGATATTAACCTAAACAGAGGTGCGCAGCGCCTTTTTTAATCTTGCCAGCGGTGGCGCGAAGCGCCATACTAAAATAACCCCAGGCGCGGAACCCGAAGGGTGGAGTGCCTGGGGAACAAGATAACCACCAAAACTGGCGCCTGAAAGGCGCT
>JAAZIY010000063.1 GCA_012800625.1 Lentisphaerota bacterium | reverse complement strand
GTGCAGGTGCTTAATAACCTCGAACAGCTTGCCGCCAGCAGTGGTCTTATTTTGAAGGATGACTACCTGCAAGAGCTGGGGGGAAAACGCAGTGAAGACTGAGCTTTTTTTGTAGCTCAAGACATTCAAAGCCAGGATAAGTCTGCTTTGCTTTTGGGCAGGGCGGCTCTGGTTATTTTGTAATCCGACTGTATTTTATTTATGCTATAGGAAGCTGTTGTCATGAAGAGAATTCTTGTCCCTATTTTCACTTTGCTTCTGGTTGTTGTTCTGCTTGGCGGCTCTGTCTTTATCATGCTGCGCATACAGGCTAGAATCCGTGAAGAGAACAAGAGCAAGGGTGCTCGTCGCGACCTGGCGGTGCCGGTGCAGACCGCCAGGGTGGGGCGTGCGCGCATAGATGAGCTGCTTACCTTTAATGGCGACATACAGGCTATGCAAAGTGTGGAGATCATGCCTAAGGTCTCCGGACGTCTTGCCGCTTTGGGGCAAGACGGGCAGTTTTTTCTTTCCGAGGGCAGTCATGTGCAACAGGGTCAGCAGATAGCCTTGATTGACGACCGCGAATGGAAGGCTCAGCTTGCTAATGCCGAGGCGGCCAAGAGTGCCGCCGAGGCCAGTCTGGCAGTGGCCAAGGCCGATATTCTTAACAGCGAGGCAGGGCTTTTACATGCCCAGGCTAGTCTCGAACAGCAGAATGCGGCCCTGCTTAGCGCGCAGGCGGCCCAGGCCTCGGCCTTGGCAGCCAGGATTGACAAGGAGCGCGAGCAGAGCCGGCAGCATAATCTCCTGGCGCAGCAAGCTACTACGCAGCAAAACTATGATCAGGCGCAGACGGCCGCCGAACAGGCCAAGGCTGAATATGACCGCTCCGAGGCCGCAGCCAAGGCGGTAGAGGCGCAGGTGCGCTCGGCCCAGGCCGCCATCAAGCAGGCCGAGGCGGCTCTGGAGCGCAGCAAGGCCAGTGTGCAACAGGCTGTCGCCAGCCTCATGCAGGCCAAGGCTAATCTGCAGCAGGCTCAGATAAATCTGTCCGAAACCCGGCTTTATGCGCCCATGAACGGCGTGGTGAGCCAGAAGAACGTGGACCCTGGAGCCATGGTCTCCCCGACTACGCCTATCATGACCATAGTGGCAATGGACCAGGTCAAGGTGCTGCTTTCCGTGCCGGTGAACCACCTTAGCCGTGTGCGCCCCGGCCAGACAAAGGCAAGGCTGAGGACGGTGTCGCGTCCGGGTGAACAAATTGACTGCCTGATCAGCAAGGTGTATCCGGCCATAGAACTGAACACCCGTACCGCACAGGTGGAAATAGTGCTGGATAATACCCCCGACGAGGACGGTGACTATGCCCTGAAGCCCGGAATGTACGCCAGTGTCGAGCTGCTGATCCAGTCGCGCGAAGATGTGCTGGCTATCGCCAGCGCGCTGCCTATACGCAACCTGGGTAAGTTTATCGTCTATGTGGCCGAGGGCAATAAAGTGCGCGCCGTCGATACCAGGCTGGGTATACATTTTGCCGATCAGGTGGAGGTGCTCGGAGGACTGCAGGAAAATGACGAGATCGTCGTGGTCGGACAGCATCGGCTGACCGACGGTGCCGCTATAAGACGAGTGGAGGGAAATAACCTGAAGCTGCCGGGGGAATAGCTTTAGTGGGACTTTTGGGAGCTGGGACAAGCCGGCTTCCAGCCTCTTGGCGCTAACTTAGACCGCGTCCAAAAAGCCCATTAACCACAAAAGGCACAAAAGACACAAAAAAAGAAAGCTGATTAAGCAGACAAACTCCAATTCCAAGATTTCGAACAATCTGTTTTTATTGCAACAAAACAGAAAAAATGATGAAATTGTATGAAAAAAGCAATTTTTGGGCAGAATACATGAGACGGGTACGAGGTCGGAGCGCCGGCTTCCAGCC
>JAAZIY010000402.1 GCA_012800625.1 Lentisphaerota bacterium | reverse complement strand
ACACCTTCCTCAGGTCTTCGTCTAGGATTCTCAGCAGCGGCCCCAGCGAATGGGTACAATATTTAATGCTGGCGTAATTTTTACGCCAGGGGGTTTTTTCAAATAAGTGCCGTATATCATGGATGTATTCGGCCTCCAAGTAGTATGGCTTACCCAGCAGACCCTTCTGCTTAAAATCTGCCAGGGCCTCAACAAAGCCCCAGTAGTTTGGATTAGCCCCACACATGAACATGGCTTTGGAGTCTTTGCTACAACGCCATAGCATCTCCGCTTCGGAGCTCGAGTCCACTGGCGGGATATCTGAAAGCACGTGCACATCATGCCTTAAACCCGCAGCGCAGAATTCGGCATGACTAGCCGCAGGCGTCTCGACCAGCAAGGCGTCGATTTTAGCGCTGGAGAGCATTTCCTTGAAATCGGCAAAGAAAACTGCTTGTAAATACTTTTCCTTCAATGAATCAAGCAAGTCTGGGTTGCAGTCGCACAGTGCGGCAGCCTCAATGCCTTCAACCTTGAGAGCCAGATCAAGCATGGTCCTGCCACGCGAGCCAAGCCCTACCACGCCTAGACGAATTTTGTCAAGCATTTTTCTGGTCTCCTATGAATGTCGGAAAATTTTGCCCGCTGGACAGCGTGATGGCATAGTGCTGCAGGCGCTTCCATGCCCTTGGCTAAGACTCCTGGTCTGGGGCACCTCCCCAAATAGACTCCGTCCAAAAGAGTGGCCTAGCAGAATTTTGGACACGAAGACACACTAAAACACACGAAGACACACCAAGTCGCCTTTGTCTAAAAGGGGCAATAGAGCCAATAAAAAATTTGTGTGTCTTAGTGTCCAAAATTATCTCGGATTATTTGGTCCATATCTGCACTGATATTTTGTATCTGCTGCCTGGGGCTGTCGCCCTTGCCGCGCAGTTCGGCGATGAGCACATCGTTATAAGCTACTTCTTGCAAAGCCTTGCAGACTTCCGGCCAGTGTATGTCGCCGCCCAGCAAGTCATCGGTGAATTTCTGCGCCTGGCTGTCGAAGCCCTTAATGTGCACTTTTTGCAGACGCGGCCCCAGGCTGCGTATCCAATGCTGCGGGTAACCATAGCGGCAAATATTGCCGACGTCGAAGTAGGCCTTCAGATAGGGGCTGGCAAAGCCGTCAATATAGCTGCACATCTCGATAGGACTGAGAAGGAATTTATTGCCGACATTTTCTATGGCCAGGCAGACCTTCTCGCTTTCAAAGGCCGGCAGCAGCAGCTCTATGGCCAGGCAGGAACGCTCCCAGGCCTCCTCGTAAGTGACCTCCGGCTTTACCAGGGCGGGTACCAGCAGCACCGTGTCGGCTCCTAGCTCGACAGCGGTTTTCAAGGACTGCAATAGCGCTTTGCAGGAGGCCTTCCTGACTTCAGGGTCCGGGTCGGAAAGCGGCAGCTCCCAATGCCGGCTGTTCATAACACTGGGGATACTAAGGCCGGCGCGCTTGGCCGCCTTGCGGTAGCGCTTGAAGTCGCCCGCCTCACTCAAAGTGGGCAGCTCGACACAGTCAAAGCCCAATTCGGCGGCGACAGCGAATTTTTCCTCGACGCTCTCACCTGGAAGAAAACTAAAATAGATACCTTTGCGCATGCTTAATCCTATAAGTCAAGGGTTGTTCTGAGGGACGGGCCTAATATAATCCGACTCTAAAAGGAAAGCAGCGGGGTTTTGCACACGAAGGCACGCGAAATTCCTCATTAAACTTAGCATGCCTTGCCTTGAATAGGCGTATTGTTTTTTCAGCTTGCTGCATTATGTTAATGTTTGTTCTTTCCCGGCAGTTTTTTTGCCGGGGCCTCTACCCACAGAAAGGAAACATATGAAAAAGCTCCTGATGACCCTCTCCGCTGCCGCTTTGCTTTTTGCTTTTGTCGGCTGCAAAGAAAAAAGCGCTTCTGAAAAGCTGGGCGACTCATTGAAAGATGCCAGCAAGAAAGTTGAAAAAGCCGCTAAGAGCGCCGAAAAAGACGCCGATAAGGCGCTGAAAGACGCCAAAAAGGCATTGGACTGATTTTTCCGCCGCTTTAGCCGTCATGTCAGCATGACGGCTTTTTTTTTGCCCGAGAGGCAGCGGAATGCCTTCAATGGCGGCTCCATATTTGCAGGTATATTTCATCAATGGCCAGCAGCTCTCCCTGCATTCCTAGTTTTTCCAGGCTGCTGCTGAATTCCTGCAGTGCCGCCCTGCCCGGATCCGCATATATAAAGCTGGCTTGTGGCCCCATAAAGTGTTTGACGCAATGCAGCAAAGCCGGCAGCATCTCGCGTTCATAGATAAGGTCGCTGCCCAGGATGCAGTCGAATTGGTCTGACAACCCGGGTTGTCTCCAGTCAAGCTCACAGTACTCTATATTTTGCAGGCCATTCAGGGCGACATTTTTCATAAAGAAGCCGCGGTTATCCGGGTGGAAGTCAGTGGCCAGCACCTGCGCGCCGGCTTTTGCGGCACATAGCGAGGGCAGGCCAAGGCCGCAGCCTAGTTCCAGCACACGTTTGCCGACGAAAAGCTCTTGGTTAAGCAAGACATATTTGCCCAGTGCCAAGGCGGAGTCCCAAAGCTGGGTGTAATAGGGAATACGCTCGGTCTTAGCCGACTGCCGCACATAGTGCTCCAGAATCGTATCTAGGTCTTGCAGCTTGCAGAGGCGAAAGCTGTGCCCGGCCAAAAGCAGGGTTTCCTCCTCATGGGCAAAAATCGGCTGTGCTTGTTGGTCGCAAAACATAAATTGCCTATTCCTGGGTCTGGATGGCCCCTCTGTTTTCTTCAGGCTTAGTCTGTCTTCGTGTCTAAAAACCTAGAGTAAATACAGTGCGAGTGCAGCGGCCACCGACGCATTCAGGGAATTGATCTTGCCTTTTTGTCGTATAGCGGCAATATAGTGAGCATTATTGAGGATAAACTGACCGACGCCGGCATTTTCACCGCCTACCACGAGGAGCATCTTGTCCAGCTGCATGGCGGCGATCTCTTCGAGCATGGTTTTGCCGGCTCCATCCAGAGCCAGCACCTGATATCCGGCCTCAAGCGCTATTTTCACATATTGATTGCTGCTGCAGTTTACCGCGACGTTCAAAAACTCGCTGGCTCCGGCGGCGGCCTTCACGACTGAGGGCAAGAGCAGCGGGGCGCCTCGTCTGGGCAGCAGCAGGTTGTTCCAGCCCAGGGCCTCGGCGCTGCGCGCTATGGCGCCCACGTTGTGCGGGTCCTCGATCTTGTCAAGCAGGAGCAGTCGTTTCTCCTGCAGCAGCTCGGCAAAAGGGCTGTAAGGGAAGGGGCCAACCTGCAAGACACAACCCTGGTGCTCCCGGCTTTGACAAAAGTTAAACAAAGCGCCGCGGTCAACCAGCTCGATAGTTATGCCGCGCGAAGTGGCAAACTCATGCAGCTTCTTCAGCCGCGGGTTGCGCACAAAGTCGGGTTGCAGATACAAGCGCAGTATCAGGCGCCGGCCGGCGCGTATGGCCTCGAAGGCCGGATTCACACCATATAAAAAATCTTGCGTCATAAAATTCCTCGTTTTGGACACTAAGACACACTAAGACACACTAAGACACACTAATCTAGTGTTCTTATGGCGGCTAGTGCGGTGACTGATTTTTCCGGCAGCAAGAGCAGCTTATCGCTTAACTGCAGTCCTATGCTCTCAGGTTTCAGCCAGGTAAAAAAATCCTTTTGCGCCTCTAGTGACCAGTCGCCGTAGCCGGGCGAAAAGCGAAATTTGCTTAGGCTGCGTGCGCTGCGCCTAAGTTGTGTGCCGGCATATTCCTGCAGGAAGTCCATGCTGGCGTCAGCGCACTCACTGCCCACCGCGTCATACACCGCTGCCGCTGCGGCCTGCCCCTGCGCGAAAAGCTCTGCGCTCTGTT
>JAAZIY010000401.1 GCA_012800625.1 Lentisphaerota bacterium | reverse complement strand
CGTGGCTCTGTGAGAAAAAAAGAAGAATCCCTTGGTGTGAGTTGACGTCCACGACTCAAAAAGCTCAAAAATGAGAAAAGGCTTTTATGCTAGGAACTTGTGCGTTTGGTTTTGAAAAATCTTTCACAAAAAAGAAGATTTTGAGGGAAAGTGGTACTGAAGACGCCCTTGTTCACCAACATGGTGAACGGCATGGTCTTCACAAAGCTTTGAAAACAAAGGGATTATGAATAAAAATCAGTTTTGGCTGCTTTTTTAGGTTTATCCGGGGTGTCTAGCGCCGCAGATTGCCGGAGTTCCGAGTATCAATCGGTGACTAATACCACAAGCATTCATCGCAAAACTCCGCACAATAACAAACGCCGATCAATCCATGTCCAAAACTCAACTGTTTTTTTTAGGCTTAACGACCGATTCCGGACGCCAGCGCCGCTAAGATCGCATCAGCGACAAACGCATGTCCGGCAGTGGACAAATGGACGCCGTCAGTTGGGTAGAACAGCGACGGCTTGTCAGGATGATTCTTCATCGGAGTATAGACATCCAGGTAAGCGATGCCTAATTCCTTGCTCAGTTTTTGCAGGACGTCATTAAAGTCCTCGACATGCTCGGGCAGGCCGAAAAGGACTGAACTGGGGGGCGTCGATATGGCCTTTTCATAGTTGCGGCGGCAAATTTCCTCAACCATGGAGGCACCGGAGATAAAGACAATCGGTGCCTGGCTATGCTGCCGGATTTGCGCAACCACCTTGCGGAAAGATGCGTCCTGCGCCTCTGGGGGAACCAGGGGCGCCTTGAGTTCGCTTTCCGTAGTGGTTCTGGTGTCATTGTGCCCCAGGAAAATAAAGACCAGGTCATATTTTTCGTTCCAGAGGCCATCATACATCTCTTTGCGGTGCGCTGGCCGCCCGTACATCCGGTCTTCCATGCGCGTGATATAGTCGCCGCCAACGCCGGCATTACGGAAACTGGCCAGGCCGGGGAAAGCTTGGTTCAGCCAGAAGTCAACCTTGTCGCAGTAGTTCATGCCACGATCGAAATCGGTCAAGCTATCGCCAAGATACAAAATCCGCAGCGGCTTAGTCAGGGCAACGCTCTTGGCCAAGTTCAATGAACGGTCAAAGCTCTCTGGAGTGACAAAGGCCACATCGACATGGGCGATCGCGCCGCCTAGGCAGGCAGCAATCCGGCAGTCGGCCGGCTCTGCGGAGACGAACCAAGCACCCGGCACAACGGCTTTGCCCTCAGCGTTGCTGGTCAACTCATGACAGACCGGTTCGTCCTTGCCCTTGGTGATGCTGACCAACACCGTCGCCTGCGGTTGCGTCGTCAAAACTACATCCTCGACTTTGCCGACCGGAAGCACCAAGTGCCTCGTCTGCGCACTTACAAACGCCCCTGGCTGAACTATGGTCTCCAGGCTGACGTCATCAAGATACGCCTCACCCTCGCCGCGCAGTTCGACAACCATAACCAAATATTTGGCCATCTGGCGACTCAGATCAAGCGTATAACTGACCTTCTGCCAGGTGTCCGTCAACGTCACCCCTTCTTCTTGCCAGACGTACTCGTATGGGGGTTTGCCTTCAGGCGGGGTGATTTGGCGAATGCCGCCCAGATACAGCGTTCCGGAGCCTTGCGCCCACAAGCTGAAAACGTATGTTTTCCCGGACGGCTCAGCCTGCCGCCCGCGCAGCCGAAGTCGGCCAAGAACAGTACCGCGCCCCGGTTCTGAGACTAGACGGATAACGCCCTTGCCGGTGCGCGCCTGCGCAGCATCTTGAATATGCTCCACAGTGCCGGGCCAGTGCCGCTGCGTTTCAAACAGGGTATTGCCCCTCTCAAAACCGGGATTCCTTAGCAGGTTAGCTGCCAGAACTGCGCTGCCAGCCAGCCAAGCCCCAAGTAAAAGCATGATTCGTCTATTCATGTGTTTGCCTTTCCGTGATGATGGTATCCTACTTGAGAGTACCGAGTTCTCTCATCAATCGTTCATAAATTTCAGCTAATTTTTCGTCTCCAAACGACGTCAAAAAAAATCATTTTTTTTTACACCAGACTGGCTTTTCAGTCTGGTTTTTTTATT
>JAAZIY010000400.1 GCA_012800625.1 Lentisphaerota bacterium | reverse complement strand
GGATATTTTGAAGACGAATGGAGCTGGATGGCCGAACCTAAACAGGCTGGCTGCGGAGCCTTTGGCGACTTGGGTACCCATGCCCTGGACCTGCTGCTCTGGCTATATGGACTGCCGGACAGTGTCACTGCCCAGTTGGCCAGGCCGATGGCTCGCTATCCTGACTGTGATGAACTGGGCGAAGCCATGCTTTGCTACGCCGATGGCTGCCTGGCCAGCATAGCCGCCTCATGGGTAGACTTAGCAAACCCCATGCCATTTATGCTCAGCGCTACTGATGGCCATGCCTTTGTTTTGGATAACCAGCTTTACCTGAAATGCGAAAACTTGCCAGACGCCAACGGCAATGAACCCTGGCTGCAATTGCCAGAGGCATTGCCGCATGCCCTAGAGCTGTTTCTGGATGCCATTAATGGCAAACAAGCAGACCTGGTTAGCGCTAAAGAGGCAGCCTTGAGAAATAAAGTCATGGATGCGATTTATAGCGCCGCCGCTAAACAATGCTGGGAAAAAATAGCTTAAAAGAGAAACCGGTATTGGACACTGAGGGGCACAAAGAGACACGAAGAGACACGAAGGGCTTATGCGGCGCCTGCGGCGCCGCATAAGCCGCTTGCCCGTTCTGGTTTATTGGGAAAATGGAGCCGGATAAAGTAGAAAAACTCGGTGAAATAGTATGAAAATGCAAGTTTCTTGCTGTGCAAGCGCCTCCCTGCTCCCTTTGCCTGGCGAGTTATTCTTCTGCATCCCAGGGATAACGTATATGCACTATTTTTCCGCCGGCAGCGGCGGATTCGGCTGCATAAATGCCGGGTAGGCTCATGCGTAATCCTTCCCGCAGTGAAATCGGCGGATTTTTTGCGCCCTTGCGCAATGTCGCAAAAAACTGTTCGAGCATTGCGTAGTCTGCTCCGCCATGTCCGCCCAATTCGGTTTTTTTGTCGTACTTTAGTGGTTTGAGGTCCAGGTTTAGTTCTGTGGTCTTCTGCAAGCCATAAAGCGCTTTACTGCGGAACAGGGTTTTAGCCTCCTGCTTGCCCCGTTCCGACATGCGCTCAAAGTATCCCTCGCTGCCAAATACGCGGTAGGAATGCAGGCCGCAGCCGGCCTCGTTGATAAAAGAGCAGGTCAGGCGCACTATCACTCCACTTTCCGTCTGAAAGTGAGCTGTCATCAGGTCTTGTTGCCCTGCTTCGCCATTAATCTGGCTGCCGGTGGAAAGACATGACACCTTCCTCAGGTCTTCGTCTAGGATTCTCAGCAGCGGCCCCAGCGAATGGGTACAATATTTAATACTGGCGTAATTTTTACGCCAGGGGGTTTTTTCAAATAAGTGTCGTATATCATGGATGTATTCGGCCTCCAAGTAGTATGGCTTACCCAGCAAGCCCTTCTGCTTAAAATCTGCCAGGGCCTCAACAAAGCCCCAGTAGTTTGGATTAGCCCCACACATAAACATGGCTTTGGAGTCTTTGCTACAACGCCATAGCATCTCCGCTTCGGCTCTCGAATCTACTGGTGGGATATCTGAAAGCACGTGCACATCATGCCTTAAACCCGCAGCGCAGAATTCGGCATGACTAGCCGCAGGCGTCTCGACCAGC
>JAAZIY010000399.1 GCA_012800625.1 Lentisphaerota bacterium | reverse complement strand
TGGATATTGGGATAATGTGTAATCAAAGGGACCAGGTTTTCCAGGCAATTTTCTTGAGGCAATTGTTCAATTGCGATCAATTCGGCTTGACAGACCCCGCCGCTGTCGGCTGAAAACGGCACTGCGGCGTAGCTGCATGATTCATAGTCGGCTATTTTTTCCCCGTCAACTTCAGCCCATGCTTGGTCGATGTCCCAGGCAAGCGGGAAGTGCCGGTCTGCGTAAACGCTTTTGCCATCTGCTGGAAATATGCTCAGTTCGGTTTCCAGTCCTAGGCTTTCATACTGTTGTGCCAGCCAATGTATGCCTTGTGCATAGGATGAGAAGCCAAGTTTAGCTGGAAAAACCTGATACTGCTGAGCCAGCCTGCGGCAGTTATCGCCATTAAATTCCGCCCTTATACATTGATAAACTTGTTGCAGCTCCATTTTTCTCCAATTCTATTTGCGTTTTCGAGCTATTGTTTATTACCAGGATTTTGGACACTAAGACACACTAAGACACAGCAAGTCGAGTTGCATTAGGGCATCGCCTCAAGCGGTTTGTAGTGGCGCTAACCCTTTTTAGGCGAGGTCTAATTAAAGCCGGCTTTCAGTCTTTTGTTAGTCAATGGGGTAAAATGGGGATGTGTTCCAACTTTACCAACTCAGGTTCAACCAGCTGGTCAATGATGGTGAGGAATTCAGCTCATACTATTCCGGGGATAACAATCCTTTCAGCTGGATTACGGTTTTGCCGGCGCGCAGCCGCAAAAAGACCAGGAAGCGTTTCGTCAGCGACCATGCCGGTATTTTAGAATGCAGCGAAATGATGGCCATATATCCTGAGTGTGTTGAGCTGAGTCGTCTCGATGACAGCATATGGTATGCCCGCAGCAGCAGACAAGCCAGTGCCGAGTTCGGAGAGGCAGCCCTGGAAGCGGCCGCAGACGATATTGAAGCGGCAATCTTTAAAACGAAAGAATAATCTACACCCCGGCCACAAAGCCTTGAGGCCGCTAAGTCACACTAAGTGGACATGGGGTCGGCGCTTGATGCTTGTTTGATGTCAAACATCAGCACTCCTTTGGGTGGTATGTGTAGGGGCATAGGATAATAATCTGCGGTTGCTAGTTTTCCGTCTTTTACGCATAGGTCGGCACAGGGGAATTGCGACAGTGACTGCAAAGAAGAGGTCTCGGCTTCAGATAAGCGATAATTCGGCTGCAGATAATAATATTTTTTTGAGCAAAGCATAACGCGTTGCTTGCCATCGGCGTCTTTTTGCCTGAGCAGCTGGATTCCCTCGGCTTTATTGAGCAGCGCTGATTTGCCCACTTGGTTTTCAAACATCTTGCCTATGGCCAGCCAGAAGTTGTTTGGTATCTTGGCCTGCGGCGCAAGACAGCGATATGAGGAAAAGCCGAAATCGCAATTTTCAAACTCGCCTTGCTCAGTGTCAAAGGGAATTTCTTGCACATCGGCAACTGGGGCTTGCAGGCCAAGCAGGAAGGCTCCCATTTTGAGGTTGTGGCGCAGCAGACAAAGTATGCCCGGTGCATTTTCTGGCGGCTCCAGCTCACTAAAGTCGCCAAGCACGAGGCTGAGTACTTGGCGCTTTTGCAGAGCCTGCCGTTGCGTCTCGTTCAGCAAGTCGTAATTTGTGACCAGCAGCGGCAAGTCGCTGTTGATTAATGCCTCGTCAAGAATGCCTGCAATACTGATATCCAGGCCGGCCTTGCTGATTAAGCGAGCTACCTGATGATATGGTGACCAGGCCGCATTGCTCTGATGGCTGGCTTTTAAGCGTCCGAAGACATTTTCATCCAGCCCCCAGACCAGGTCGCCGCCGCTCACCGGGTTGAAGTCCAAGCTTCTGCGGCGCAGGTTGGTTAAAAGCTTCCAGTCGGCCTCCGTCAAGCTGTCTCCCAGGCAGACCAGTACTCCATTGGCGCATCTTTCCAGTTTTTGGGTTTGTGCATTGACTATCTGTTGGCTGGCCTGCACCAGGTAATCGCGCTCCAGGTGGGCTGGCGCATGTCGGATGACGTCGAAGCTTTCGACTACGTCCTGCACTGCGGGCATCATTAAGGTTTTCACGCCAGGCATACAGAGGCGCATTTCCAGCATGACGGCGCACAGTTCGTTAAGATAATCGTCGCGCTCTTCGGATTCGCGCCAAATCAGCTCGGTGGCTATGCTCGAGGTTTCCGACACCAGGTAGTCCAGCCCCATATTGGCTATTGACTGATAATCGAAGCCGAAGTAGTAGTAAGCCTCGAAGATTGATTTGGTGTCGGGTGAGTTTAGCATAAGCTCCCCGCCCAGCGAGTGTACTATGCTGATGGCTCGCCGGTAAAAGTCGTTCCACAGCGCGACATGGTGCTCTGTCCAAGCCTCGCGGTGGTTTTGCCATAGCCAAGCGGCCCGCGCCATGCCTTTGCCTGGATTGTCGCCAGCCAGGCCGCGCAACTCAGCGGGCAGCCGCAGACGCTGGCGTTCGAGAAAATCCTCGATGAAGTTGTCCTGCCAGTAATTTTTGTTGATGGAGCCAGCCGGCCCGTTGCCGTCCGGAG
>JAAZIY010000509.1 GCA_012800625.1 Lentisphaerota bacterium | reverse complement strand
TTTTTTCTGTAAGGAGCCTTCAAGGAATAAACTAAATCGATAATCTCATCTGCAGTAATAGCAGTAGCAGAGGCTGCGGTTACTCCTAGCTCACCGCCAGCTGTAGCATTAAAGATACCAGTTGGTTTACCGTCACCATCTCCCACAAGGAAAGCTTCTTCTTCCTTAGCACCAATTCTTCTAGCAAACTCAGTAGCTATATAGCTTTCAATAGAGAAAACACTATCGTTTAAGAGTTCATCGGATACTTTAATCATTGTTCCAATCTTATAAGCACCAATGGAAGTTTGACCAAATACGGAGTCACTTTCTTCAAAGTCCTCTCCTTCATCAAGCCATGCTGCAGATCCTTTGGTAACCACAACTGGAATCTTCCTATCACCGCTGGAAGTCTTGATAACCTTGGCCAGTTTTCTAAATATGTTTTCCTCTTCAAGAGTGGTAATAAGAGTTCTTTCAAACTCATCTGGAGCTAGGTAACCACCTTCGGAATCTTCCCCAATGGAAAGAGAGTTATAAATCTGGTTGTTTGGGTTTTTCATTCTCATAGCATTCCAGAAAGCCTTCTTATACTCATTTGAAGCCCGACCTGTCTTTTCTTCCTCATCCTTCTGACCAGGCTTATTAGAAATAGGAGAGGAGGTAGGCTTGGATAGTTCTAAATCGATTACAGCTTGTCTTTCAAGCCTTTCTATTTCCTTACCTAAGTTCATCACGTCTTCTTCCATTTTCGTGTAGGTGGCTGTATCTTCAGCTGAAAGAAGTCCATTTTCATTTCTTCTTGAATCTAAAAAAGCCTTGGTAGTTTCCCAAAGCTTAGCTCTTTTTTCTCTAAGTTCAATTATTTTATTCATTCTATAAAACCTCCATTTATTTAATTAAATTTAATCTGGTCATAAGTTCCTTGTGGGAGGTTCCAGCTTCATTCTCTGGCTCCTTTTCCTTCTTAGGAAACTTATCCATTAGTGAATTAACAACTGCTACTTTTTCAAAGATAAATCCATTAGAAATAGGCAAATCAGAATCTGTTTCTTCATATAGAACCTTATTAGCAAACCCTAGTTCTACAGCTTTCTTGGCACTCATCCAAGTTTCCATATCCATCATTTTGGATATTTTCTCTCTTGAAAGCTTGGTCTTAACTTCATAAGCATTGATGATAGATTCTTTGACTTCAACTAACATTTCCTTTGCTTTAACCATATCCGCTTCTTCACCCCATATAAGAGTGGAGGGGTTATGAATCATAAGCATGGCCACAGGGGACATTGATATCTCATCACCTGCCATAGCTATAACTGAAGCCGCCGAAGCAGCAAGCCCGTCAACCTTTACAGTGACTTTTCCTTTATACTCTTTTAGCATGTTGTAGATTTGGCTGGCGGCAAAGACATCTCCACCAGGGGAATTAATCCAGACAGAAATATCACCATCAGACTCCATAAGTTCTGCTTTAAACTTCTTAGGGGTAATATCATCATCAAACCAGCTGTCTTCTGCAATATAACCATCAAAGTATAGGGTTCTTTCACCATCTTCATTCTTTATCCAGTTCCAAAACTTCTTTATTTTCATCACCTCCAGTATTATTTGCATAAGCTCCAACATCTTTAAGCTTTAGCATATTGCCATTAACCATATATGTGTTCCCACCTTCATCAAGGGGTATAGGGTTCATATTTTCTAGACTTCTTACATCATTGGGAGACATAAAGCCATTTTGAATACCAATGGAATAACCACGCATCCTTGATTCATAATCTCCACGAAGGAGTCCCTCTACTAGGAAGGACACAAAATATTTTCCTTTTTCCGAGTCTGAAAAAAGAGCCTTATTAATAGATTGTTCTATCCTAACCAGCCAAGGCCTGATAGTATGAACCACAAAACTAATTGATTGGTGTTCAATGTTTGAAAAAGTAGCTCTTTCTAAATCCCCGACTAAATGTGGAGGGACCCTGAAAATTCGACAAATTTCTTCAGTTTGATATTTTCTTGTTTCTAAAAACTGTGCTTGCTCTGGCGGAATACCAATAGGTGAGAATTTCATTCCTTCCTCAAGGACAGCAACCCTGTGGGCATTAGATGTTCCTTGATAAACCTGATTCCAGCTATCTCTAATTCTATGGGGGTCCTTTACAACTCCAGGATGCTCCAAAACTCCGCCAGGATTTGCCCCATTAGCAAAGAACTTAGCACCATATTCCTCAGTAGCTAGTGCCATACCAATTGCATTTTTAGCCATAGCAATAGGAGAGTAGCCAATGAGCCCATCAAAGCCTAAACCTGGTATATGAAGCACCTCTGTATTTCTTAAAAGATAATCTTTTCCTTCACTGTTATAGATATAATAGATTTCTCCTTTTTCGCTTCTTTCCACTCTCATCTTGTCTGGAAGAAGAGGGTAGAGGGCTACAACCTTTCCATGGCCATCCCTTATTATCTGAGAGTAGGAATTTCCCCATAACAAAAGATGACCCATAAGTGTTTCACGGAACACGAATGAAGTCATCTCAGGATTAGGGGAAGAGGCAAGAAGGGAATAGAGTGGATGATCCCTTGCTTTTTGTTTCCCATTATCAGTATTTATATATGTGTGAAGTGGAAGAGAGGCTATAGTTTCAGCTAATATTCTTACACAGGCATATACAGTAGTAGTTTGCATAGCTGTCTTTTCATTGACCGTTTTTCCACTATTCGTAGAACCAAAGAAAAAACTATAGGTAGAGCCAAATAAAGAGTTTTTAGGTTCAGCCCTTGATTTAAATAATCTTGAAAAAATATTAATATGATCACCTCCTAAAAATGAACATGAAAAAAGCACCTCTTGAGAGATGCTTAAAAATTATTTTGTTTTCTTAAGGTTAGGTCGCATAATATAAATAATACGTCATAACTAATTTTTGGATAAAAAGCCTAATTCACTCATTATTGAAGAACTAGGCTCTTTATATTATTAGATTTGTAATAATTTTTATTTTACCTATTACTCTTTAAAATCATATATTCTTATAACGATTACTTCCTGTAAGAATTAAAAACAGGAACAACCCAACTCCAGCTAAAACAAAAACCATAGTTGCAGCTACAGCAATATAGGCTTCACCTGTAGCATAACCTGAAGTTATTCCTGAAAATATCCCAAACATTATTAGCCCTATAGCTAAAGCATAGAGTGCTGCCCGAATCTTATTCATAGCATATTTTTTTGAAGTTTCTTTTGTTAATAAACTATAAGTTATTAATGCAGTACCTGCGACTATAAATATACCAGAACCAGCTGCACTTACTCTTGGAATATCCATTAAAAATAGCATCGCTACTGTAAATATACCAAACAGAATAAGCAAAACTCCCGCAATTATCCCAGCTATTGAAACACGTTCTGTCATAGAAGTATACACCGCTTGTTTTGCTGTATCTTGTCCAATGTTACGCATATCATCTACTAACCCCCTCAAATCACCCATTGAGATCACAGCCTCTTTAATTGCCTGCTCTTCTTCCATTCCTCTTGACTGATAATCAGCTACTTTTTCTTTGATATTTGTTGTAAGTTCTTCCTTAAGATCGAACAACTGCTGACTTGGGCCAACATCAGCAAATAAGTCATTTATATACTTTTCTACTTTCTCATCTACTGTATTCTTTCTATTTGCCATTATTTATACCTCCTTTTATTAATTTTTCTAATATGACCTTTGCAAAGTCCCAATCCTTTTTATTCTGTTCAAATCTTTCATTTCCCAATTCAGTGATGCGATAATATTTCCTTCTACCACCTTGGGTTTCATCTCCCCAATAAGATATAATATACCCTTCCTGCTCCAACCGACGGTATGCTGTATATAAAGTAGCTTCTTTTAGTTCATATTGATTGTCACTTAACTTAATAATTTCTTTATATATACCATAACCATAGTTATCGCCTTGACGGAGGATATTTAGGATTATGGTATCTGTATTTCCTCGTATTAAATCTGTAGAAATTGTATTACCCATACTTTCTCACCACCTTATCTATATATTTTAATACATAGTACTATGCCTGTCAAGGTACTTTTTCTACAATATATAAATAAGGCGAAAATTATCGATCATAAGTTGATTGACCGAAGACTTCGCCTCTTCGTATTTTTCTATTAAGAACTTGATTAGTTCAAAAATAAACTATAATTATGGGCGTATTTTTCTACTTATGCGTAGTTAACAATGATTTCAATACAAGTATACCAAGGAAATCATAATATTAAAAGACCAATATTCCTCTTTCATCATATACACTACCAGCACTAACACCGTCATTTCTTAAAGCTCTATCGAGGGCCATAATAGTCGCAACTGCACCGTCAATTTTCTCACTAGACTTTTCTTTATCAGGTTTAATATTTCCAGCAGGATCCGTTCTAACAAAGATATTATCCATCATCCAACGAAGGACAGGGTGACCACCATGGGCTAGTTTTTCCTCTAAGGTTAATTTCATTAACTCTTTAGTAGGTGGACTCATATCTTTAAATCCCTGTCCAAAGGGAACAACAGTAAAACCCATGTTATCAAGATTTTGAGTCATCTGAATTGCTCCCCATCTGTCAAAGGCTATTTCCTTAATATTATATTCCATACCCAATTCTTCAATAAAGTTTTCTATAAAGCCATAATGAACAACATTACCTTCAGTAGTTTTTATAAAACCTTGCCTTTCCCATAGATCATAATTTACATGATCTCGTCTTACTCTAAGGTCAATATTTTCCTCTGGTATCCAGAAGTAGGGGAGGATAGCATACTTATCTTCCTCATCTTCTGGAGGAAAAACTAAGACAAAGGCAGTAATATCCGTAGAAGAAGATAGGTCAAGTCCACCATAGCAAACCCTGCCTTTTAAATCTTCTGGGTCTACTTTAAAAGCACAGGCATCCCATTTGTCCATAGGCATCCACCTTACAGCTTGTTTTACCCATTGATTCAATCTTAATTGTCTAAAACTATTTTCTTCAGCTGGGTTTTGTCTTGCTGATTCAAAGGCTGCTTCAACTTTGTCCATAGTTACTGTAATGCCAAGGGAGGGATTAGCCTTTTTCCATACTTCTGGATCTGTCCAATCGTCATCCATATCTGCACCATAGATGACAGGGTAGAAGGTAGGATCTGTTTTTCTGCCTTCTATCAAGTCTACAGCTTTTTGGTGGACCTCCCAGCAGATAGAGTTTTGATTATCTCCAGCGGTAGTTATTAAAAAATAAAGGGGTTGGGTTCTAGCATCTCCAGAGCCTTTTGTCAGAACATCATAAAGTTTTCTATTTGGTTGAGTATGAAGTTCATCAAAGACAACTCCGTGGGTATTAAAGCCATGTTTATTTTTAAC
>JAAZIY010000398.1 GCA_012800625.1 Lentisphaerota bacterium | reverse complement strand
TCCACCACCAACCGCAACTTCGTGGGGCGCATGGGGCATCCCAAGAGCGAGGTCTATCTGAGCAGTCCGGAAGTGGCCGCCGCCAGCGCCCTCACCGGAGTGATCAGCGACCCGGCCAGCATCTGAGGAAAGCAAGCGGATAAATTGAAAGGAATTTTACTATGGCAATCACTGGAAAAGTAATACGCTACGGCGACAACGTGGATACCGACGTCATCATACCGGCACGCTACCTCAATAGCTCAGACCCCAAAGAGCTGGCCTCGCATTGCATGGAGGACCTGGACAAGACCTTTGTCAGCCGCGTGCAAGTCGGCGATATCATGGTGGGCGGGCAGAATTTCGGCTGCGGCTCCTCGCGCGAGCATGCGCCCATAGCCATCAAGGCCTCCGGCATAGCTTGCGTGGTGGCCAAAAGCTTTGCGCGCATCTTCTATCGCAACGCCATCAATACCGGACTGCCCATCGTCGAGTACGACGGCGATATCGAGGAAGGCGACCAGATCGAGATCGACTTCGAAAAAGGCCAGCTCAAAAACCTGAGCCAGGGCAGCGAAGGCACATTTCCACCCTTCCCGGAATTTTTGCAGAAGATCATCGCCGCTGGCGGACTCTTCAAAGCCATGAAGGAGCTGGCATGAACACATACAAACTGGCAGTCATAGAGGGCGACGGCATAGGTCCGGAAATCATCCAAAGCGCCATCAGGGTACTCGAAAAAGTGGCTCCGCAGCGCTTTGGCTACGAGAAGCTCATCGTCGGCGGAGTCAGCCTTGACCGGCATGGCGTACCCATCACTGACGAAGCCATGCAGGCCTGCATGGACAGCGACAGCGTATTGCTTGGAGCCGTGGGCGGCCCGCAATGGGACAACTTGCCCGGGCATCTGCGCGCTGAAAGAGCGCTGCTGGGCATACGCAAAGAGCTGCAGCTCTTCGCCAACCTGCGCCCGGCTCGGCTGTTCAGCATGCTGAAGGCAGCCAGCCCGCTGCGCCAGGACATAGCCGAACGCGGTTTCGATATGCTCATACTGCGCGAGCTTACCGGAGGCATATATTACGGCGAACGGGGACGCAAAACCGACGCCCAGGGTAATACCATCGCCTTTGACACTGAAACCTACAACCAGACCGAGGTGGACCGCATCGCACGCATCGCCTTCGAGATGGCCAGGCAGCGCCGCGGCAAGGTCTGCAGCGTGGACAAGGCCAATGTGCTAGAAAGCTCGCGTCTCTGGCGCGAACGCGTACACATTGTAGCCCGGGACTTTCCCGATGTCGAGCTTAGCGACATGCTGGTTGACAATGCCGCCATGCAGCTGGTGCGCAATCCGGCTCAGTTCGATGTGCTGGTCATGGCCAATATGTTCGGCGACATACTTTCCGACGAGGCTTCGCAGCTCACCGGCTCCATAGGCCTGCTGCCCTCCGCCTCGTTGGGCGAGGACAAACGCGGCATGTATGAGCCTATACACGGCTCGGCTCCCGACCTGGCTGGCAAGAACCTGGCCAATCCTCTGGCCACCATATTATCCTTGGCCATGATGCTCAAGTATTCCTTTGACCTGCCCGAAGAGGCGCAGCGCATCGAGCAGGCCGTGGAAAACACCCTGCTGAAAGGACACCGCACAGCAGACATTCACGATAATGACACTCAGCCTCTGGGCACCCGTGAAATGACCGACAAGGTCCTGCAGGAACTGTAGCCGCAGCCTGGCCGGTTTTGTGCCAAAATTTTCCGTCTGCTCTTGCACAAAGCTGATTGCCGGCTATATTATTTTTCTGACAAAACAAATTGTCTCCGTAGCTCAGTCGGTAGAGCAGCTGACTCTTAATCAGTTGGTCGTCGGTTCGAATCCGCCCGGGGGCACCATCTCCAAGCCGCTTAACTTTAACAGGTTAAGCGGCTTTTTTGTTGCTTGTTTTATAGTGTCTCAAAGTCCCCAAAGTCGCAAAGGTCGCAAAGGTCGCATTTTTTCCTCTTTTTAGGCTTGTTTAGGAAAGTTCCTGGTATTGCTGCCGCCTAACACTATACTTATGGTTATTGCCGTTTGCAGCCCACCACTAGCCAGGAGCCCTCCAATGTCGGAAAAATTCATTCCTCAAAGCGGCGGATATCGCCGTTTGATCAGTTATCAGAAGGCCGAAATCATCTATGAGGCCACGGTTCGCTTCTGTCACGACCATTTTCGCAAATTCGATCGTACCATAGACCAGATGGTTCAAGCAGCTCGCTCAGGCAAACAGAATATTGCCGAGGCCAGCGTGGCCTCGGCAACCTCAAAGGAGACCGAGATCAAGCTCACTAATGTCGCCAGAGCCAGCCTAGAAGAGCTGCTTATCGATTATCAGGATTTTCTTCGAAGCAGAGACTGTGATGAATGGGAGAAAAACAGCAAGGAAGCGATGTATATGCGGCAGCTGTCGGCAGGAAGAATACGCTAGGACAAAGGGGGCGATCCGCCTGGCTCGCCGATCAGCTTTGAGACCTTCCGCGCTTTTTTTGACACTCGCCCACCCGAGGTTTTAGCTAATATCGCCATTTGCTTGATTCATCAGGCGACCTATTTGCTCAGTCGCCAGATCAGTAGACTGGAAAAGGACTTTGTCGCGGAGGGCGACGGGAACGGGAGCGGGAGCGGGGAGCACGCTAAAGCGTGTACTACATACGTGGGACGGGTTCTGGGAGCGCCGGCATTTGAGCGGGTGCGGGGTCGGAGCGCCGGCATCCTTGCCGGCATGGGGACGGGAGCGGGAACGGGGAGCACGCACTGAAGCGTGTACTACATACGTGGGACTTTCGTGACTTTGGAACTAGGCCTGCTCATACTTTTCCAAGTACTCCAGATATTTGTGCTTTCTTAATTGCTTCAGTAGCTTTGCTTCGTTGCGCATGGATTGTATGATCTTTAAAACCAGGCGCAGTGGCGGAGAATCATCTTTGTCGAATTGTATATTGTTAGCCGGGTTGTCATCCAGGCTGGCAAGGGTGATCTTGCTTTTTCCCTCGAAAAAAATCCTGAAGTGTATGGTTCCACTGTGCGTGATGGCCAGCACTGGGTCCCAGTTGTACAGTCTTGCATTCGGCCTTGCCAAAAGGATGCAACCTGGCGGATACCAGGGTTGCATTTGCTCGCCTACAACGCTTACGGCAAAGTCGCCTTCTTCGCCTTCAGGAAAATAGCAGTGGCTTTGCGGGTTGTTCTTGGCGTATTCGCCCAGAGGAATATAAAACTGCCGGCTCTTGTCAGCAATGATATCTGAAGCGACTACGGGAAAGTAGGACTCCAGCGGCTGTGCTGGAATCGCATTTCCGCATAAAAACAGGCTGCCAGGGTCTATCTCAGGGAAAAAATTACAGAGTTTTATCCAGGTGTCAGCGTGTACGCTTTTCACCGTGCCCCGCATATATTTATATAGGTAGCTTGGATCAATGCCAATTTTACGTGCCAGGGCAGCATTGTTGCCTTCACATAGCGCCAGTTCTTTTTCCAGCAGGCTGAGCAATTTTTCGCTGATTGGATATGACATTTGCGGTTTGCCTACAACATTGAACAAAAATACTCGCGGTTATTATGAAGCAATAATATAGCCGCTAGAATGCAGCTTTTGGGTGAAGATAGTGACATAAGGCAGAAAATTTTGAAGTTTTGGTTTTTTTGGGACTTTTGGGACGGGAACGGGAACAAGAGCGGGAACGGGGAGCGTGCACTGAGCGTGTATTACATACGTGCATTTAGTTTTACTACTTACAGTCCGTGAATTTACCCCAGTGCCAAAGAATCAGAAATAGTTCGCACTAAAACCTATGCTTAGTTAAATGCCTTTGCGAAGAAACAGTTCGCAAAGGCATTTTTTTTGTCCAAAGGGCAAAAAAAAATAAAAGTATTCAC
>JAAZIY010000397.1 GCA_012800625.1 Lentisphaerota bacterium | reverse complement strand
TCGCGCACCGCCATGGCGGTCACTGGAAAGCCATTGCCGAAGCCTTTGCCCAGGGTGACCACGTCAGGCAGCACATCCCAATGTTGCATGCACAGGTATTTGCCGGTGCGCCCCATGCTGGTGAGCACCTCATCAGCGAACAATAAAATATCGCGTTCATCCAGGAAGCTGCGCAATTTCGGGAAAAAATCATCCGGCGGCATAATGCTGCCGGCCCAACCCTGTATGGGTTCAAGCACAAAGGCAGCCACTTGCCCGGTGGTGCTTTCCCTGATAAAGGTGTCATAAAACTCCAGATATCTTTCTGTATCCAGGCTGCCGTCAGACCTGGTCCAGAGCGGGCGATACGGATCAGGCCTGGGTACCAGGTGGAAGCCCGGCGAGCGTGTCGGCCCGCTGAATTTGCTCATTCTTGCCAGGCTGACCGCATGTCCGCTTTTGCCGTGAAAGTCCATGTAACAGCTGATGAATTCGTGCTTGCCGGTGGCTGCCCGGCAGGTGCGCAGCCCGGCCTCGACCGCGGTGGTGCCGCTGTCATAAAGCTGGAAGCAGCTCAGGTCGCCAGGCAGTACAGCTGCCATTTTCTCCAGCAGGCGCACCTTGATTTCACTGGTGAAGTCATGCGCATTCATCAGCTGGCCGGCGTACTTGGCGACTGCCGCGGAGACCTTGGGGTGGCAGTGCCCCAGGGTGGTGACATAGATGCCGCTGGAGAAATCAATGAAGCGGTTGCCGTCCACGTCCTCCAGGCTGCAGCCTTGCCCTTTGTCGAAGGCCACCGGAAAAAGCCTTACCTGGCCGGAGAGGCCGCGGTAGTGCCGTGCCGCACGGGCATGCAAAGCCTGGCTTTTGGGGCCGGGCAGGCAGTCGCTGACAATGCTGGGATAGGCTGACAGGTCTAATTGGTAGGGACGGGGATTATAGATGCCCATGTGAACTCCTTTTGCTGTTTGCTGTTCTTGCTTGTGCCTTAGTGTGCCTTAGTGTCCAAATCCCTACTCTTCTTTTTCCCAGACGCCGTCTTGCAGGCTCCAACCCTTATCTTCGATATTAACCGGCAGCTTTTCCCAGCCGGCCTCGAGGCGCTCATTTGTCGCCTGCCAGCTCTGTATGCCGCTGAGCGCATCGGGGGCCTCCACATTGCAGGCGCCCACGGCGCAGGCAAACAGTCCGGCCTGGCGCAGTGACTGCCCTTTCAGCATGGCGGCCAGGAAGCCGGCTATGGTGGTGTCTCCGGCGCCGGTGGCTCCCTTGAACTCCTTTTCCTTGAAGATGGGGAACCAGAATTGCTGCCTGGCCCAGAGCTTCGGGTTTTCCGGCTTGCCCCTGCCCATCTCGGCGATGCGCTCCTCGTCGGAGCTGCGTATATACAGCCCTTTGGCGCCCAGCTTGATACCGGCAAGCGCCACTCCCATGTCCAAAAGCTGCGAGCTGAGCGCTTCCAGCTCAGCTACACTGAGATTGTCGCCCTTGCCGAAATTGTCACGGTCCAGCATAAAGAGCAATTCGTCGGCGCTGGGCAGGAAGACGTCAACATAGGGCAAGAGCTTTTGCAGGACCTTTTTCCAGGGCACCTTGCCGGCCTCGCCGCCGGGGTCGGGCATGCCCGGGTCCAGTGAGGTGCTCAGGCCGCAGGCCTTGGCGCGCTGATACATATCAATCAGTTCAGCGCCTTCATTGGCATAGCTTTGAGCCATGAAGGAGGGATAGCCGAAGTGGAACAGGTCCGCCTGAGACAGGGTTTCATAGTCTATGTCGCGTGCCGCAAAGCTGGCGTTGGCGCCGGGATTGTGCAAAAAAATGCGGTCGGTGCCCGGTATGTTGATGACCACCGAGTAGGAGGTCTCAACTTCGGCGTCGACAATAAAGTTTTTTTCTAGCCCCGGAGCTTTTTGCGCCACTATATCGAGTATCGATTTGCCGAAGGAATCTGCGCCCACCTTGCCCATCAGCAGAGTGGGTATGCCGAGGATGTGCAGCGCCAGCCCGGTGTTGGAGACCGCGCCGCCGGTGGCCATGGTGGGACCGCCTACCTCATATAAACGACCGGGCAAAAGCTCGAAGGGACGCTCGATAATGGGAATCACATCAAGACAAATATGGCCGGCTACTACTGCACTCTTCATA
>JAAZIY010000396.1 GCA_012800625.1 Lentisphaerota bacterium | reverse complement strand
TAAAGCTCTCGGGACCAGGGCCGGTGCTGCATGTCTCCTTGCGCCTGGGACAGGGGGGGCGGAGTTTTCGCCTGTATAAGTTTCGCAGCATGCGCCCAGGAGCCGAGGATGAGCTGGCCGCACTGATCGCAGCGCACCCGGAGAGGCAGCAGGCCTGGGAGGAACGCGGCAAGCTCAGCGCAGACCCGCGGGTCACTGCCTTTGGACGCTTTCTGCGGCGTAGCAGCCTGGACGAGCTGCCGCAGTTTTTTAATATCCTGAAGGGCGATATGCATTGGGTGGGACCCAGGCCTATCCTGGCAGAGGAGCTTTGCCGCTATGGCGAGCAGGTCGCGCTCTTGCATAGTGTAAAACCGGGCCTGACCGGTCTGTGGCAGGTCTCGGGAAGGTCTAGTCTGAGCTATGCGCAAAGGGTGGAGCTGGACCTGCAATATATACGGGAGCGCAGCCCCGCCCTGGACCTGAAAATACTCGCCAAAACCCTGCCGGAAGTATTCAAGGCACGCGGAGCCTGCTGAAAACCGGTGTTTTAGCACACGAAGACACACTAAGGCACACTAAGAGCCACTGTGCCCTATGGGCAAAACCGCTGCGCCCCCGCCGCGCCCGCTGCGCCCGCCCGATTCGTCCGATTCGTCCGATTCATCCCATTTAGTACACTTTTGGCAGTTCCTTCCAGCTAGTGGTATAGCGCTTAGAAAGGTGCTTGCGCTGCATATCCCAAGCGCACTTGATACCTGCGGAAAGCTGAAAGACGGCCTTGCGTCCAAAGTCGCGGTTTATGCCGTCCACTGCCGCATATAGTTTTTTCAGGGCTTGCCGCCGCGTCGCATTGCCGTCCAGGTCCAAGTGCCCGCCCCGCTCTTTCTCGAGTCCAAAAAACACCACTCCTGCTTTTTTATAGCGTTTGCCGGGTTGGAACATAGCGGGCAACAGCGGGCTGATAGCGCCCAGCAGCTCATTGCTGGCCGCGCTGGGCTGGGCAAACAGCAGCGTGCGCGATATATAGTCTCCGCTTTTCCAGTTGCGGCCCGGCTCGGCATGGCACTGGAAGTAGACATTGGCTCCGGCGGCCAGCTGTCCTCCTGCGCGCAGTTTTTCGGCCGCCTGCGACACATAGCTGGCTACTGCTTCGGCCAGGTCGTCAAACTCGCTCACTGCGCTGCCAAAGCTGCGCGAGCAGGAAACACTCTGCGCCGGCTGCTCGGGGTTCTCTTTGCCTATTACGGACTTGCCTTGCAGCTCCAAGGCAGTCCTGGCCAGGCAGACATTGAATTTCCTCTTCAAGAAGCTGGTTTCGGCCTCGGCCAGGCTCCAGGCATTATTTATGCCGATGCGCTCCAGCCCGGCTGCTGTCTTGCGTCCCACGCCCCAGACCTCGCCCACCGGCAGCTGGCGCAGATGCTCTGCCGGGTTTTCCGGCATGACAAAGACCCCGCTAGTGCTTTTTTTGGCGATGTGATTGGCGATTTTAGCCAGGGTCTTGCTGGCCGCAAAGCCCACACCGCAGGGAATACCCACCCAGTCCAGAATACTTTGGCGCATCTTTTCGCCATAGGCCAGATAATCGGCGGCGGGCGGCAACTGCAGATGCACAAAAGCCTCATCGATGGAATATTGCTCGACTTCAGCGCTGAACTCCTGCAGCACGGCGATAACCCGCGCTGAAATATCGCCATACAGGGCGTAGTTGCTCGAGCAAATACGCAGGCCATGAATAGGAATCAGCGGACGCAGCTGAAAGAACGGGGTGCCCATGGCGATGCCCAGAGCCTTAAGCTCATTGGAGCGGGAAATAACGCAACCGTCATTGTTGCTCAAGACCGCGACCGGACGGGAACGTAGCGACAAGTCGAAGATACGCTCGCAGGAAACATAGAAATTATTGCCGTCAACCAGGGCTATCATAGAGCGCGTCCAAAAAGTCATTGAACCACAAAAAGCACAAAAGGCACAAAAAAAACATTAAAAGGAAGCTG
>JAAZIY010000395.1 GCA_012800625.1 Lentisphaerota bacterium | reverse complement strand
TTCGCGCCACTGCCGGCCAGATTAAAGGAGGCGCTTCGCGCCCCCGCCAGCAAGACATAAGACGCTCCAAGCTCTGTGTCAAACACAACAAATCACATAAAAGTACCGTATCAGCGTTGCGCACCGGTACTGAGGAATTATGAAAGAACAAATTGTTAAACTTTGCTGAGCAGATTCGCTTTCTTGCTATACAGTATATTCGGGTTTTTCTTGTACATACTGACCAGAAACAACTCAACTTTGACAACTTGAATTTTCACAGTTCCTAAGCTGTTTTAGCGGACTCACCCACTACTATGCATCGCCATGTGTCAACTCAATATCCAACCTGAATGGCAGCAGCGTCTGGGCGCGCTGGGTCTTGATACGCTGCCGGCACTGCTGGAGCTGCGTCTTGACGAGCAGGAGAAGGAGCGCCGGGTCTGCGGTCTGCATTGCCTTGAGCTGGACCAGCATACCAAGCTTTGTCTGAAGCGCGACGAGGAATGCGGTCTGGGGCATATCGTCTGCGGTCTTTTCCGTTTCAGGCTGCCGCAAAGCCGCTGTCGCCGCGAACGCCTGAATATAGAGATGCTGGCGGCGGAGGGCTTTATTGTGCCCGAGCTGGTGGCCTGGGGTGAAAAACGGCTGCTGGGCCTCCCACGGGCTGGCCTTTTGCTGCTGCGTCCCCCTAGCACGCTGGCGCTGCCCGCCTTCCTCGAGGCCGAATTCGATCTGCAAGTGCGCCATGACATGGTGGAAAAAGCCGAGAGCCTATTGCGTCGTTTGCAGGAGCGCGGCTATGATTGGCAGGACTGTGTGGCGAAGAATTTCGTGGTGTTGCCCGACCATCGGCTGGGGCTTTGCAACCTGGAGTCCATACGCAGGAGCAAAAGCCTCAGCCAGGAGCTTTGCCAGCGCCAATTCGAAAAGTTCTACGCCTCACTGTGCAGCGCCTGAGCATTTCAGTCCCCTTAGTCTAGAGCTTATCCCAAAGGCCGGCCTGGCAGGAATTTGGACACGAAGACACACGAAGCTACACTAAGACACAGCAAGTAGTTTACTAGAGCGCCGGCGTTTTTTATTTATGGCCAGTCATTTTCATCTACATTCCGACTATGCGCCTGCCGGCGACCAGCCTGCCGCCATCGCGGCTCTAGGTGCCGGCCTGGCCTCCAATCAGCGCTATCAGACTCTGCTGGGGGTCACTGGCTCGGGCAAGACCTTCACCATCGCCAATCTGATTGCGCAGGCCAACCGTCCCACCCTGGTGATCTCGCACAACAAGACGCTGGCGGCTCAGCTTTTCAGCGAGCTGAAGGCTTTTTTCCCGAAGAATGCGGTCGAGTATTTTGTCAGCTTTTACGATTATTATCAGCCTGAGGCCTATATTCCTCAGACCGACACCTATATAGCCAAGGACTCGGCTATCAACGATGAGCTTGAGCGCCTGCGCCTGGCGGCCACAGGTTCGCTGCTGGAGCGCCGTGACGTTATCGTGGTGAGCAGTGTCTCCTGCCTCTACGGCATAGGATCGCCGGAGGACTTCGATGCGCTGAAGACGCGCTTGCTGTTGAATGCCGAGATCACCCGCGAGCAGCTGCTGCGCCAGCTGGTCGATATACAGTACACACGCAATGACTTCGCGCCGGAGCGCGGCCAGTTCAGAGTGGCCGGGGACACACTCGAGATTTTTCCCTCGCACCGCGACGATTTTATCCGCGTCGAGTTCTGGGGCAATACGGTGGATCGTCTTAGCCGACATGACCGCACTACGCGTGCGCAGACCGAGGAGCTGGAGGATGCCGTGGTCTTCCCGGCCAAGCATTTCGTCCTGCCCCAGGAGCGCATACGCATGGCCGAGGAGGGCATACGCCAAGAGCTTGTGGCACAGGTGGAGGACTTCGAGAAAAAACACATGCTGGTGGAGGCGCAGCGCATACACCAGCGCACCACCTTCGACCTGGAGATGCTGCACGAGATCGGCTACTGCCAGGGCATAGAGAACTACTCGAGGCATCTGGCCGGACGGGCGGCAGGCTCCAGGCCGGATACCTTGATGGACTACTTTCCGGATGACTACCTGACCATAATCGACGAGTCGCATGTCACTCTGCCGCAAATCCATGCCATGCATAATGCCGACCGCAACCGAAAGCAGGTGCTGGTGGACAACGGCTTCCGCCTGCCCTCGGCCCTGGACAACCGCCCGGTCACTTTCGATGAGTTCGAGAGCATGCAGAAGAATTTTGTCTTCGTGTCGGCCACTCCGGGCAAGTACGAGTTGAGCCTGACGCAGCCCGTCGAGCAGGTGGTGCGGCCCACCGGCCTCTTGGATCCGCGCATTGAGCTGCGCCCGCTGGCCACGCAGATAGACGACGCCATTGAGGAGATACGCGCGCATGCCGAGCGCGGCGAGCGCACGCTGGTGACCACTCTCACCAAGCGCATGGCTGAAGAGCTTTCCGACTACCTGCGCAAAGTGGGGCTGCGCAGCCGTTATCTGCATTCCGAGCTGGATACCTTTGAGCGGGTTGATATCCTGCGCAGCCTGCGGGCCGGCGATTTTGACTGCCTGGTGGGCATCAATCTGCTGCGTGAAGGCCTGGACCTGCCGGAGGTGGCCCTGGTGCTGGTGCTCGACGCCGACAAGGAGGGCTTCCTGCGCTCGGAAACCTCGCTGGTGCAGACCGCCGGCAGGGCGGCGCGAAACCAGGAGGGCAAGGTCATTCTGTATGCCGATAAGCGTACCGACAGCATTAAAAAAGTGCTGGAGCTTACCGAGAGCCGGCGCAAAAGGCAGATCGCCTATAACCAGGAGCATGGCATTACGCCGCAAACCGTGCGACGTGCCGTGCAAAATAGCCTGCGTATCTACGAGGAGGCCGAACGTACCGTGGAAAGTATGGTGAAAGACGCCCCGGAAGGTGACTACGCCGTGCTCGAAACGCTCAGACAAATGGAGGTCGAGATGCAGGAGGCCGCCGAGGCCCTCGAATTCGAAAGGGCAGCCATGCTCAGAGACCAGATTTTTGCGCTGAAAAAAGTGAAAAAAAGCCCGTCCAAAAAGAAGTCTGGCTAGGGTTTTGGACACGAAGACACACGAAGGGAGAGGACACGAAGGGGGAGGACACGAAGACACACTAAGATACACTAAGACACACGAAATGTGATTTAGTGGTTCAAAGGCTTTTGGATGGGGTTTAAGCACACGGAGAATCAGATCAGGGGTAATCATGTCGTTATATTTTTACAATACATTGGGGCATAAGCGTCAGGAGTTTGTGCCTTTGCGTTCAGGTCAGGCGGGTCTTTACACCTGCGGGCCAACGGTGTATAACTATGCCCACATAGGCAATCTGCGCGCCTACGCTTTCGAGGACCTGCTGAAGCGCACGCTGCTCTACTTCGGCTATCAGGTGCGACATATTATGAACCTTACCGATGTGGACGACAAGACCATACGCGGTTCGCAGGAGGCCGGCAAGTCGCTGGACGAATTCACGCAGGTATACAAGACGGCCTTCTTCGAGGACGTCGAGAAGCTGCGCTTCCTGCCCGCCGACCACTATCCGGCAGCCACCGAGCACATAGCCGAGATGCTCGAGATCATCGCTATACTGATGGACAAGGGCATAGCCTACCAGGCCGAGGACAAGTCGGTTTACTTTTCCATAGCCAAATGGCCCGGCTACGGTCAGCTGGTGAATATAGACCCGGCTCAGTTGCGCAGTGCCGGGCGCGTGAAGAATGACGAGTACGCCAAGGAGTCGGCGGCCGACTTTGCCCTGTGGAAGGCCTGGGACGAGGAGGACGG
>JAAZIY010000062.1 GCA_012800625.1 Lentisphaerota bacterium | reverse complement strand
GCCAGCGTCAACCTGCTCAGGCTCCACCGCAGTCGGAGTTCTGTTTTCTTCTTCAGACATATTCTTGCCTCCTTACGGTATTATTTCGCCGCCGCCGCGCCCTTAAGCTCGGTGGCGCCGGCCTTGAACAAGGTAAAGGGCGGGGTCTCGGTGTCCAAAATGAGGGTGTCATTGGCCCCCAGGCTGATCTTCAGAGCCTCAAGGCTGCGCAAAAACTTGGCCAGCTCGGGGTTTTTGCTGAAAACCGCGTAGTATTTTGCCGCAGCCTCATCGCCCTGCCCGCGGATGCGCTTGGCCTCAGCCTCAGCCTCGGCCAAGATGGCATTGGCCTGGCGGTCGGCCTCCGAGCGTATGCGTTGAGCCTCACTCTTGCCCTCGGCCAGGTACTTCTCCGACTTGCTGGCGCGCTCCGCCTTCATGCGGTCAAAGACCTTGCTGGAGACCGCCTCCGGAAAGCCCAGCTGCCTGAAGCCCAGCTTGGTGACCTCGATGCCGTACTCCTGCATGGCGGTGGCCTTGATGCGGCTGAGCATCTCATCCTCGATCTGCTTCATCTTCGACTCGCTGCTGTTGATGTTGACCAGCTCCGAGAAGTTATGCTGCGGGATAACCTCGGCACGGCTGTTGCGCACCACCGACTCGAGGTTCTTCTCGGCCTCGGCGGTTGACTTCATGCGCCGCAGGAAAAGCCCGGGGTCGCCCACGCGCCAGAGCACGAAGGTGGAGACCACGGTCTGGTACTGGTCCTTGGTGGTGATCTGCTCGTGTTTGCCCTTGCTTAGCTCATAGCACTGCAGGCGCTTGTCATGACGCCAAACCTGGTCGATGAAAGGCCAGCGAAAATGCAGGCCTGGAGCATATTCGATGATCTTACCGGCGGCGTCTACCTTGGGCTTGCCAAAGGTCTTTAAAATGGCGTATTCAGTCTCCTTCACCTGGAAGGTGACCATGGCCACCACAAAGATGCCAACCACCAACAAGGCCAGAGTGACCACCGGCCAGTGGGTAAAGCCGTTTTTCTTGTTCGCTTCGCTCATTACCGTCTTCTCCTAAACTTATATATGTAATGCCAAATCAAGTTGTCAGCAAGCAATAGCCTATTGCTGGAAGTTGCCCAGGTTAAGGTCCAGCAGGCTGGACTTGAGCTTCTTCTCCAGGTTGAGGATGAGCACCTCGTTCATCTTGGCGTCTCCGGTAAGCACATATTTGCGTGCATGCCGGCCCTCCTCGATAAACACGTCCAGGTAGGTGCTCAGGGCGAAAAGACCCGGCGCGGCCTGAAAGCCCTGGAGCTGCTTGAGGAAACGCTCGCTTTCGGCGGCGGCCACCTGGTTGCGCTCCAGCTTGTAGGCCTCCGCGGCATTGGTAAGCACCACGGCCTGGCTTTCCACCGTGGGTTCCAATACGGTGGCATAGGTCTTGGCGCGCAATATCTCGGCAAATTGCATCTCCTTGGAGGCCACCACATTGTCAAAGGCGGCGCCGACGCCCGGCGGCGGATGGAAGCCGGCCAGGCTGACAAAGACGACTTCTATGCCCAGGCGGGCCTCGCTGGCGGCCTCTTGTATGCGCTCGTTAAGCACCACTCCGGCCTCATGCCTTTTGGCTCCCAGGATGCTGGCGAAATCCGCTCCGGCCAGGTAGCGTATCAGCTCTCTGGTGGCTACATTCTCCAAGGTCTTCAGGGCATTTTCATGTCTGTAGGCATAGTCATATAGGTTATTCACCTTGAAATAGAAGGGTATATGCGCCGAGATAACGCCCATGCTCAGCAGCTGCTCCCCCTTGCCCTGCTCCAGCTTGCTGCGGCTCATGGTCTCCGGCTCGTCGGCCACGATGAAGTTGGACTCGTCGCCGTGCTGCTCCTGGATGTCCCAGAGTATCACTTGCTCGTCATAGCTTTCATGCTCGTGTCCTTTGCCGGCATGGAATTCGTGATGCCCGCCTATGGTGATTTCCTGCACATGCTCCACCGGAAAGGTGAAGATGCGCCCAAAGGGATATGGCCACTTGAAATACAGCCCGGGCAGCAAGGCCTCCTGAGAGCTGACCTTGCCGAAAACCTCGCGTATGCCGTTGTGCTCGACCTCGACCACCACGATGCAGGTCTGCAGCCAGAAGGCCAATACCATAAGCAAAAAAAGCGGAGCCACGGTGCGCTCGAGAAAACGGTAAAACCAGGCCTCGGAGACCTGGAAGCCGAACTGGTAGTCCAGCGAGGCAGCCACATTTCGGGCCACGCCGCCTGGCTCGGTGAACAAGGCCAAAAGCCGGCTCTCCGGCAGCGGCCTCTCCTCCTCGCCGGGCAGACGCGGGCGGTAGAACTCGACTACGAAGCTAATAAGCAGCTCTATAGCCAGAATTATAATAAGCACCATGCCCGCGCGCGCCATGCTGATGTCTATGGTCAGGCGGGCCTTGTCGAAATATTCCAAAAATAAGGCTATGCCACTGAGCAAATAGAGGAAGCCGGTCATAAACATCCAGGCGCCGGAGGGGCGCAGCCAGCGACAGCCCTTGTTGCGGCTGGCGCCGACAAAAAAGCTGCCGGCAATCAGGGTGGCAATACAGCAGCATACCGCTAAAATTGCCAGGGGCAGGGGCTTGGGGGCAATGGCAAAAGCCTCCATCTTGTTCCAGCGGAACCAGGTGAGCAGAGCCGCAAGCAGGCTCAGAAGCCCCATCGCAATGGTGAAAAAAGGCACGAAATACTTGACAAACTGCACATTGGCCCGGGTGGCCATGCGCAAAGCCTCGTCGGCGTCGTCAAAAAGCTCGGTCTTGCCATGCGTCTTTCTATACTCGGCGGCGGCGCGCTCCTCGCCGCTCTGCTTCTGGGCAAAATGCGCGCGCGCAAAAGCCAGAAAAGCCAAAAGCACGCTGGCAAACGCAGCGATAACCCCGGGGATCATAGCCGAGCAGTTGGCGGAGTTCATGATATAAATGCCAATAAAACCAAGTGCCAGGCTGAAAACCATGGCGGCCCAGCTTAAATTGCGGGGGCGAGTGCTCACTTCGTTCATTGAGGATGACCTCCAAATAAATAACGCCAAAGCGCAAAGGCTTTACATAAAAACCGATGTAGTTTCCTAATATAGTCCCTCTGACGAAAATGGCAAGAAATTCGCAAAACACAAAAAATCAGCCTCTTAATGTCCTTCCCCCAGCAAACAGTCGCGTATCTGCTCTTCGCTGATCGGCCCGGCACGCAAGAGCTGCGGCTCCTCCGCCAGCAGCGAGAGCACAGTGGAAGACAGCCCCCCGCTCTGGCTCGCCGCCATATCCTCGACAACCAGCTCCGGCTCGCCATCGAGCTGAGCCAAAGCCTCCCGCAAAGTGGCCGGCGGCGGGCAGCCGGAGCGATTGGCGCTGGTAGCCGCCAGGGGCTGCCCCAGGCCCTGCAGCAAGTCCAGCAGAAAATCATTTGCCGGAATGCGCAGGCCTATGCTTTGCCCGTTTTCCGCCGGGCAGACCAGGGTCAGCGGCCCCGGCCAGAACGCCTCGGCAAGTTTTTGCAGCCTTGGGCTAGCTTGCAGGCCGCAGGCCGCCGCCTGCTCCAAAGAGGCCGCCAGCATCTGCAGACGCTTGTCCTCCGGACGATGTTTCAAATCATAGATACGCTGGCGCCCGGCCTGATTGCTCCACAGCGTCACCAGAGCGCAAACCGTCTCGCTGGGCACGAGCAGCACTGCGCCGGACAACAGATGCTCGCGCGCCAGCGCTAGTGCAGCCTCATCATGTAGCGAAACAAAATGCATAAACAAACAACTTCGTGTGTCTTCGTGTCCAAAAAAAATGGCTACGAGCTTTTCTCCAGCCGTTTGATTTTGGCCAATATGGGCTTTTCATTATATGCCAGCATAGGCAGGAGCAGCAGGAAAAGCAGGGGGCCGACCACGAATATGCTCAATATTCCCGTATAGCAGGCCAGCAGCCCGGCCATCGAGTGCGCCAGGATGGCTCCCAGCGAGCGGAAGCTCGAGGCCAGCCCGAACATCAGCCCCTTGCGCTCGGCGGCGGTGGTCTTGGAAAGCCAGGTATTCCAGACCGGCTCCAGCCCGGCCGAAAAGAAGATCATGAAGAAACGCAGGGGCATCAGGCAGAGCACCGGCACAGCCACGCTGACGCCGAAAAAAACCGTGCGCGGCAGCGACAGCAGGCTTGCGGTCAAAAACATCAGAGCCATGAAAAACGCGGCTCCCAGCATGGATATGCGCGCCACCCTGGAGGCGTACTTGTCTATCCACTGCCCCAGCACCACGCCGGAGAGCATGGCGCCCACGCTGCCCATGCCCAGCACCCAGCTGCTGAGGCGCGGCGCATTGGGCGAGTCTGGACCGCCATTCAGGTATTCGACAAACAGCGGAAACTGCGAGTTGTCCAGATAACGCGCCAACGTCGAAAAAACATAAAGGGTAAACAAGGGCATGGCCGGGAGAAGCACACGGCGCCACTCATACCAGTCTACGCTGAAACCCTGCCAAAAACGCCGGCCCTGCTGCAGCAGGCGCGGCACAAATTTCTCCTTGGCAAATATCCAGACCAGAAGCCCGGAAAGCCCGAGCACAAAGCTGGAGAGGTAAAAGGAGCGCTTGTAGCCGAAAATCTCGGCCAGCAGCCCCCCCAAGAACAAGCCGGTCATGTCGCCGGAAAACACCGAGGTGCTCAAGAAGCCCAGGGCAAAGCCCTGGCGCCTGGCCGGCGTGCCGCTGGCCACCAGGGTCATCGAGGCCGAAACCGTGCCGGTGAACAAGCCCTGGCAACAGCGTAAAAGCACAAACCAAAAAGGGCTGCGCGCCATACCCATCAAAAGCACAATCATGGCGCCGCCGAACGTGGCGCGCAAAACCATGTTCTTGCGACCGTAGCGGTCGGCAAGCACGCCCCAAATAGGCGCCATCAGCGCAAAGGCCAAATTGGACAGGGCCGCCGCCATGGCGGCATAGGCACGCACGCGACCCTCGTCAGCCAAGCCCAAAGAACGCAGATAAAATGGCGCAAAGGGCAAAGAAAGCGAAAAACCCACATTGGAGACAAACTGCGAAACCCACATAATAAACAGGTTCTGCTTCCAGTATGTCTTTATGTCATCCGCCATCTATAAAAAACCTGCCCCAAAAGAGTTGTCGGGAAAAAGGGCTTTAAAACTTCGTACGCCTTAGACCCCGTCCAAAAAGAATGTGGACCCCGGGACAAGTCGACATCTAGCCGGTTTCCGTCCCATGTATGTAGTACAGCCTTTAGGCTGCTCCCCGCTCCCGCTCCCGTCCCCTGCCATTCAGCAGATTAGTGGCGCCCCTACAGGGCGCCGGATTCGGGGGGGGCTTCTTACCCAGGGTGGCGCTCGGCTCCTACGGAGCCTCGCTTACCCTGGGCTGTATTAGGTTGCCCCTTCGGGGCACCAAATGGACAGATTCTCAAGAAAAAATTGAAATTTCAGCAAAAAAATTGCGTTTTTTAGGCTATTTCATCGAATTTTTCTGTTTTATCCGACTACCTTTTCCCAACAAACCAAAACGGG
>JAAZIY010000394.1 GCA_012800625.1 Lentisphaerota bacterium | reverse complement strand
GTTTACTATAAAATGGCGTATCTATTTGCGCCGTAGGCGCATAACCATGCTTAACCCCAGGCTTCAGCCTGGGGTGCAGGCAACCATCAAAACCGGCGCCTCGTAGAGGCGCTACTATGCCCCCCCCTTTTTGGACGCGGTCTAAGTTAGCGCCAATAGGCTGGAAGCCGGCGCTCCAGCTCTCATCCCTAAAATTTCAATTTTCGGAGCAAGCAATGCTGCACACTTTTCCCAACAGCCAGTCACGCCCTGTGCGTCTGGGCATCATCGGCCTAGGTCCTCGTGGCGAAACCCTGCTGGCCACCCTTATGCTCATGCCTGAGGTCGCTGAGATCGTAGCGCTCTGCGACTTGCAACAAGAGCGTCTGGACAAATTCGCCGGCCTCCTGGCGCGCGAAAAACGCCCTGTCGCCAAAGCCTTCCTCGATTACCATGACTTGCTGGCTCTGCCTGAGGTCGAGGCTGTCCTTATCCCCACCTCCTGGAACTCGCATCTACAAATCGCCTCTGCCGCCATGCTCCAGGGCAAACATGTCGGCCTCGAAGTAGGCGGGGCCTCATCGCTGGAGGAGCTCTGGCATCTGGTTCGGGCTGCTGAAAGCAGCGGCGTATCCTGCATGATGCTAGAAAACTGCTGCTATGGCCGCAATGAGCTGCTCGCTCTGAACCTGGCCAGGCAGGGGCTTTTCGGCGAACTGGTGCATTGCAGCTGTGGCTATGAACACGACTTGGCCGAAATGGCCTGCCAGATCGAGGCTGGCCATGAAAGAGCCTTGCACAACCTGCATCGCAACGGCGACCTCTATCCGACACACGGACTTGGACCTATAGCTAAAATACTGCGCATCAACCGCGGCAACCGCTTTCTTTCGTTGACTTCCACCGCCAGCAAGGCCAGAGGCTTTGCCGCCGCCGCCGAGAAACAAGGCTGGCGCGGCGCCGGCCCGCAGCGCAGCTTCAACATGGGCGACGTAGTCACCACCGTCATCCGCTGCGCGCAGGGAGAGACCATCAGCCTGGTGCACAGCGTCTCGCTGCCCAGGCCATACTCGCGTAGCTGCCGCGTGCAAGGAACAAAAGGAATCTGGCTGGAGGACGCCAAGGGCATTTACATAGACGGCCTTAGCCCCAGCCTGGAGGAGATCGACGTCGCTGGAAATCCCTACACTGTGCATAAATGGAGCCCGGTGGAGGAGTTCTACGAACAGTATGACCACCCCATCTGGCAGGAATTCCGCAAAAACCCCGCCGGCGGGCATGGCGGCATGGACACGCTCACGCTGCGCGCCTTCTGCGCGGCGGTCAGCCAGGGTGTCGAAGCGCCCATAGACGTCTACGACTGCGCCGCCTGGATGAGCATCACCTGCCTCTCAGAACAGTCCATTGCCTTGGGCAGCATGCCGCTGCCCTGCCCGGACTTCACCAATGGCAAATGGCTGAACCGGCAAACCGCAGCCAAGGGTTTTTGGAGCCTGGACGAGCTGCCCTAGCGACTCCAAAACCTGAGGACGGAAAGCCCGGGGCGGACAAGACCCGAGGCAGGATGATAAACCCCGTCCAAAAAGCTGGCCTGCAGAATTTTGGCCAAAAGGCACACGAAGGGGGAGGACACTAAGGGGCACGAAGAGACACGAAGGCACACTAAGGGCTTATACGGCGCCTGCGGCG
>JAAZIY010000393.1 GCA_012800625.1 Lentisphaerota bacterium | reverse complement strand
TTCCGCGCCTGGGGTTATTTTAGTATGGCGCTTCGCGCCACCGCCGCCAAGATTAAAAAAGGCGCTTCGCACCCTTATTTAGAATAATATTTTGCAGAGCAAGAGTTTACCTAATACTTCTGGCAATGATTTTTTTCTGTGATTTTTCTCGTAAAACCGTTAAGTTAGCGCCAATAGGCTAGATGCCGGCTTGCCCCGGGGGCCACATCCTTTTTGGACGGGTTTAATTAGCGTCTTTTTGCACCAGGGTGGCGTGATATATGATTTTGCTGTCGGTAAAGAAAGCGCTTTGTTCGGCCTTGGGCTGCGGATAGGCCGGGGAGAGCAGCAGCCAGTTTTGCGCTTGCAGGCGGTCCACCAGGCTTTGCAGCTGCCGGTCGCTGCCGCGCAGGTCGGCATGCAGGATATCGGCGTTGTCGGTCTGCTTCCATTTCAGCTTGAATCCGTCTTGCAGCCCCAGTTCCTGCAGCATAGCCTGGCTTTTCGTCAGGTTGTCAACCAGCCAGACATGCTCGATCTGCGATTCGATGCGGTAGCGCCGATGATTGACCGGCTTGAGTGCGGAGGCGCCGGCGCCGGTGGAGACATTTTGCAGGGAGTCCGGGTCTATATTTCCTTGCGGGCGCATCTGCTCGGCCAGGGCGAAGTCTTCCTCGGCTGGGGCATTTTGCTGCGCTGTGACGGCTGTGGGCGGGTTTGCCTGCGTCGAGGCGCTATCCTGCGCCAGTTGTTTGCCGTAGCGCTGTTTCCCCTGAGCCAAGTTAAGCCAGGTCAACAGACCGGCCAGGGCAAACAGGAAGGCAAATACGGCGGCATAACGCCATAAGAGTGACCAGCCTGGAAAAAGCGGCGGCAGCGCGGCAGTGCCTGGTGCCGGAGCCTCGCTACGGCAGGCCTGCTGTATGCGTTCGGCCAAGCCGGCGGGGGGCTGGCTCAGCTCAAACAGCAAGCAATCGACCTGGGCATAGTCGCTTAGCCTGGCCTGGCAGTGGGCACAAGAGCTAATGTGCCCGGCTAAGGCGGAGTCGGCAGGCTCGTCTAGAAAAATGCTAAGCTCTTCAGCACTGGGACAGCGCGCCAAAGATAATTTTGTTTGGTCAGCATTCATGTTATTATTCCTAATCAGTTCTCAGTAATAGTTATGTAATCAGTGTGCGGCAGCGACAAAGCCCCTTGGTGTCTCTTCGTGTCCCAAATAACCTAGATATCCAGGTTATTCCGTATTTCTTCTCGTCCTCTTGCGATGCGCGATTTAATGGTACCCACCTTGCATCCGAGCAGGTCTGCTATTTCTTCGTAGCTCAGTCCTTTGACGGTTCGCAGGATGACTGCTTCGCGGTATGCCTCGGGCAATTTTTCCATTGCTTTTCTGGTTTTATCCTTCAGCTCGTTATAGAGCATTATTTGGTCTGGCGCCATGCCCTGGTCTGGCAGTTCGATGGTCAGCTCGCCGTCTCCTCTTCCATTGTCTATGGGTGCGTCTATGCTAAAGCTTCGTCCTGCTCCTCTGACGCGGTTCCAGCGGTGTTTATTACGCGCCAGGTTAACGATGATGCGGTACATCCAGGTGCTGAATTCGGAGTCGCCCCTGAATTTAGGCAGGGCGCGATAGATACGCATAAAAGCGTCCTGGGCCACCTCTTCGGCATCCTGTTTGTTGCCCAGCACGCCGTAGGCGATCTGATATGCCCGTCCGGAGTACTTTTGCACCAGGATATTAAAGGCGCCCTGGTCATTTTGATTGACATACTTGTCGATCAAAACGCGGTCTTCACTGACTGTATGATTTGACATCGTAAAACCAGGTATGTTCCAAGCGGACAAAAGCAAAAGACACCTGGGGGGCTGAAGGCAGCGCCGCCAGGTGTCATAGAATATAGTCGTTGAAAAGCGTTATTACTTGGCTGCTCTGACTATACTGGCGAAATCGGCGGGTTTCAGCGAGGCTCCTCCGATCAGGCCGCCGTCAATGTCGGGCTGCGCCAAAAGTCCGGCGGCATTGGCGGCATTCATGCTGCCGCCGTAGAGGATACGCGTTTTTTCGGCAGTATCAGTGCAAAAGAGCTGCGCCAGCAGGCTGCGAATAAAGGCGTGGGCGGCCTGTGCGTCGGCCTCGGAGGCGGTTTTGCCAGTGCCTATGGCCCAGACCGGCTCATAGGCGACGACTACGCGGCTCATGTCGGCGGCGCTGACTTGGCTCAGTCCCCAGCGCAGCTGGCGTTCGAGCACGCAATTGGTGAGTCCCAGCTGGCGCTCCTCTTCGGTTTCGCCTATGCAGAGCATGGCTTTGAGTCCGGCCTTCAGGGCGGCGCGCAGGCGCAGGTTGGCGCTCTCGTCGCTCTCGCCAAAGTACTGCCGGCGTTCGCTGTGGCCGATGAGCGCGTAGCTCAGGCCCAGTTCCTTGAGCATGGGGGCTGAGACCTCGCCGGTGTAGGCGCCGCTTTCGGCCCAGTGCACATTTTGCGCGCCCACTTGCAGGCAGCCGCCGGCCTCCGGCAAAACCGCCGCGATACTGGTGAAGGGCGGAAAGACGAGGAGCTCAGGGCAGTTTGCAGAGCAGCAGGTCTTGTCAGAGTCCAGCTCGGCCTTCAGGGCTTTTATCAAAGCGCCGGCCTGACTGAGGCCCTGGTTCATCTTCCAGTTGCCGGCGATTAATTTGCAGCGTGACATGGTGATTCCTTTCAGTTGGTTTGACGGCTATTCTAAAACAGAGCTGTTATTTGTATGGCTTAGTGTGACTTCGTGTAACTTCGTGTGTCTTGGTGTCCTTAAACCCGACTCAAGGCTTATTTATCGTCGAGCGCTTCGCAGCCGGGGAGTTTTTTGCCTTCAAGGAATTCCAGGCTGGCTCCGCCTCCGGTTGAGATATGCGACATTTTATCTGCCAGTCCGCTTTTATTGACTGCGCTCACCGAGTCTCCTCCACCAATGATGCTCAGCGCGCCGGACTGGGCCACTGCTTGGCATACCCGCATGGTTCCGGCGGCGAAGTTTTCCATTTCAAAGCAGCCCATAGGCCCATTCCAGACTATGGTTTTAGCCTTCATGATTTCCGCGGCGTAGGCTTCGCTGGTTTCCGGCCCTATGTCCAGGCCCATCCAGCCTTCCTCGATGCAGCATTGCGCGATCTTGATGTTCGCGTCGTTGTCGAATTTGTCAGCGGCGACATTGTCAACTGGGAGCATAAGCTTCACATTTCCGGCTTCAGCCTTGGCCATGATGTCCCTGGCTTTGTCGAGCAAATCATCCTCGCAGAGTGAGTTGCCTATCTTGTAGCCTTTTGCCTTCAGGAAGGTATAGGCCATGCCCCCGCCGATGATGATGCAGTCAACCTTGTTCATCAAACTGAGCAGCACCTCCAGTTTGCCGGAGACCTTGGCGCCGCCGATAATGGCGATAAAGGGGCGCTCTGCGTTTTCAATGGCGGAGCCTAGGTATTCGAGTTCCTTCTCCATCAGGAAACCGGCCACGCAGGGGGCGTTTTTCTGCTTCATGAATTTGCAGATGCTGGCGGTGGAGGCGTGATCGCGATGTGCCGTGCCGAAGGCGTCGTTGACATAGACCTCGCCGTAGGATGCCAGCTTGGCGGCCATGCTCAGCTTGGCCTCTTTCAGCTCTGCCTTCAGGGCGCTGTACTGTTCTTCGCTCATGCCCTCGCTCTTCTTTGCTTTGCCTTCTTCGGCCTGATAGAAGCGCGTGTTTTCCAGCATAAGCAGTTCTCCGGGCTGCAATGCGGCCACTTCGGCGTCGGCCTCGAGGCAGTCCGCGGCGAATTTCACCTCTAGTCCCAGTAGCCCGGCCAGGTAGTCGGCCACCGGTTTCAGGCTGAACTGTTTTTCATAGCCCTTGCCTTTGGGGCGGCCCAGATGGCTCATCAGAGTGAGGGCGGCGCCTTGGCCGAGTATGTATTTGATGCTGGGCAGCGCGGCGCGCACACGGGTGTCGTCGCTGATCTGCTGCTCATCTGTAAGCGGCACGTTGAAGTCAACCCGCATGATGACTTTCTTGCCCTTGAGTACTATGTCGCGGATGCTACGCTTGTTCATGAAAAACTCCTGCCTGAATAAAAAGAAAAGTAAATCTTATAATATATATGCTTAAAAGCAAGCAAGCCTAAAAATGCTCTTGGACACGAAGACACACTAAGACACACGAAGGCACACTAAGACACACGAAGGCACACGAAGGTTTGGCTGCATTTGCCACTGCGGCTTCTTGCTGTCCCGGTTTTTCTAAAAAAAAAAGCGTTCCGGCAGCTATGGTAGGGGAGGAGGGAAGGGAGGGTAGCTGCCGGAACGCAAAATGTCTGGAGCCTATGTTTGGTTCCAGTTAATTTTCTGACACTTTTCAACTATAGCGTTTCAATCATGAAAGTCAAACTGCGCCCAGTGCTTCCTCCAGAGCTGCGATAATATCTTCTATGTGTTCCAACCCTATGGATAGCCGGACCAGTTCCGGCGGCAGTCCCACCTGTCTTTGGGCCTCCTCGCTAAGCTGTGAATGTGTGGTGCTGGCTGGGTGTATGATTAGGCTTTTGGCGTCTCCGACATTGGCCAGCAGGCTAAAGAGCTTGATTTTGTCTACCAGCTGCATGGCTTGCTGGCTGCCGCCTTTCATGCCGAAGACCACCATGCCGCCGGCCCCCTCGGGGAGGTATTTTTGCGCCAGTGAGGCCTCGTTTTTTTGCGGCAAGCCCGGATAGTTGACCCATGCCACCTTTTCATGTTGCTTCAGGAAGCGTGCCACTTGCAGTGCGTTCTGGCTATGTTTCTGCATGCGCAGGGCCAGGGTTTCCACGCCTTGCAGGAACTGCCAGGCGGCGTCGGGTGCCAGGGTGGCTCCCTGGTTGCGCAGTCCCACGATGCGCAGTCTCATAATGAAGGCCAGCGCATTCAGCTCGCCCAGGTCATGAGCGAAGCGCAGGCCGTGATATCCGCGGTCGGGTTCATTGAACAGGGCGAACTTGCTTTGGCTCCAGTCAAAATTGCCAGCGTCTATAACCACGCCGCCTATGCCGGTACCGTGTCCGCCTATCCATTTAGAGAGCGAGTGAATAACGATGTTGGCGCCGTGCTCGATGGGTCGCAGCAGCGAGGGCGGCGTAAAGGTGGAGTCGACGATAAGCGGCAGGCCATGCTCTTTGGCCAGAGCGGCGTAAGCGGCGATGTCAGCCAGCTCCAGACCTGGATTGCCCACGCTTTCTATGTAGACGGCCCGGGTTTTTGGGTTGAGCGCGGCGCGCGCCGCCGCCATGTCGTTGATCGGGGTGAAATTCACCTTGATGCCCTGCTGTGGCAGTATGGCGTCAAATTGCGTGTAGGTGCCGCCGTAGAGATTCGAGGCGCTGAGCAGCTCGTCGCCCTGACGCAAGATATTGGTGACGGTGAAATAGATGGCTGCCGTGCCGCTGGCCAGGCTGAGGGCGGCGGCCCCGCCTTCCAGACGGGCCAGGCGCTGTTCGAGCACATCGTTGGTAGGGTTCATCAGGCGGGCGTAGATATTGCCGCTCTCTTTGAGGGCGAACAAGTCGGCGCCGTGTTTGGAATCGCGGAAGTTGAAAGCCGTAGTGCGGTATACCGGTACGGCGCGGCTAAGGGTGGCCGGATCAGGATACTCCTGGCCGGCGTGCAGAGCCAGGGTTTCAAAATGATAGCGTTCTTTATTCATGGTAGGCTCCCCCTTGCTTCAAAAGCCAAAGGTGAAAGGACAAAACTCGCTGCCGGCCTAAGCAGCCTGACAGCGGCGCCTGGCTGCTAGGCATCGGGATTGTCAAACAGCCAGGTGGACAGATAGCGCTCGCCGCAGTCAGGCAGCAGCACTACGATACGCTTGCCGGCGTAGGCGCTTTCTTTGCTCAGCTCCAAGGCGGCAAACAAGGCGGCGCCCGAGGAGATGCCGACGAGCAGTCCCTCTTCGCGAGCGGCGTCCCGGGCGCAGAGTCCGGCCTGGGCGGCGTTGACTTGCACGATGCGGTCAATCAGCTCAGTTTTTAGCACCTTGGGCACAAAGCCGGCTCCCAGGCCCTGCAGTTTGTGCGGGCCGGGTGCGCAGCCGGAAAGCACGGCGCTGGCCTCCGGCTCGACAGCGAACAGCTTGATGTTCGGGTTTCGCTCCTTGAGCAATTCGCCCACTCCGCTAATGCTGCCGCCGGTGCCCACGCCGGCGACAAAGGCGTCGATTTGGCCTTCGCAGTCGCGCCAGATTTCCTCGCCGGTAGTGCGGCGGTGCACTTGCGGGTTGGCCGGGTTTTCAAACTGCTGCGGTATGAAGGAGCCTGGGTTCAGGCTTTGCAGTTCCTCGGCCTTGGCTATGGCCCCCTTCATTCCTTTGGCGCCTTCGGTGAGGATAAGCTCGGCGCCGTAGGCGGCCAGCAGCTTGCGGCGCTCGATACTCATGGTGTCGGGCATGGTGAGTATAAGGCGGTAGCCTTTGACCGCGGCCACCAGAGCCAGGCCTATGCCGGTGTTGCCGCTGGTCGGCTCGATGATCAGGCCGCCAGGCGGCAGCAGGCCGGAGCGCTCGGCAGACTCGATCATGGCCAGCGCAGTGCGGTCCTTTAAACTGCCGCCGGGATTGAAATACTCGAGCTTGGCAAGTACCTCGGCCTGACCATGATTCATACGCTTGATGCGAACCAGAGGGGTGTTGCCGATGGCGGATAATATGTTGTCGTATAAAGCGATCATGAAAACTCCTTGTATAAAAAAGTTAAGGCGGTTAAAAGTACTTAGTGGCTAAAATATAGTGTGAGAAATAGCAGAACAAAACTGTAAAAAAAATTAGTGTGCCTTGGTGTGTCTTAGTGTCCAATTTGTTGTTTGGACGAAGCTTAATATAGACCCCGTCCGAAAAGCCCATTAACCACAAAAGGCATAAAAGGCACAAAAAAGAGGAAGCAGATTAAGCAGGTAAACTACAATTGCAAGATTTCGAACAACCTGTTTTGTCCGGTTCCCTTTTCCCAATAAACCAAAACGGGCAAGCGCCGCATAAACCCTTCGTGTGCTTTCGTGTCTCTTCGTGTCTCTTTGTGTCTCTTTGTGTCTCTTTGTGTCTCTTAGTGTCCTCCCCCTTCGTGTGCCTTTGTCGTTCAAGAGCTTTTTGGACGCGGTCTAACTTAGACCCCGTCCAAAAAGGATGCCTGGCGGAATTTTGGACACGAAGACACACCA
>JAAZIY010000392.1 GCA_012800625.1 Lentisphaerota bacterium | reverse complement strand
GTCCCCCCCGAATCAGGCGCCCTGTAGGGGCGCCACTAATCTGTTGCCTGGCAGGGAGCGGGAGCGGGGAGCAGCCTAAAGGCTGTACTACATACGTGGGACAAAAACCGGCTAGATGCCAGCTTGCCCCTTTTTGGACGAGGTCTAACTTAGGGAGAGGACACGAAGAGACACAAAGGCACACTAAGGGGTTTTTGTGGTTCAAGGGGTTTTTGGACGGGGTCTATATAGGTACCGGATGTTGAAATGAGGCAGTTTTTTCGCGACATCTTCTACTTGTTTCGACGCCGAGACCGCTGGCGTTTTCTGGCCTTGATTTTTTTGCAGGTGATCGGCACCGGCGTCGAGCTGCTCTCGCTGGCCAGCGTGCCGGTTTTTGTGGCTCTGCTCAGCGATTCATACGGTGACGGAGCTTTTGATCTCCCTGTCATTTTAATCAGATTTTCTACCAGCAGCGAATCCAGCGAACTCCTCGTCAGCTCCATCATTTTTGTCGGGTTATTTGCCTTCCGCACGCTTTATTTCTATATCAGCTGCAGCCTGCAGCAGCGCATCCTTAACAACCGCTGCGTGGAACTAGGCTCCAGGCTTTTTAGTGCCTATATGTCGGCTCCCTATAGCTTTCTTTTGCGGCACAATTCCCAGGACCTGGTCAACAAGGTGGTAGTTGAAAGCGAGCGTGTGGTCAACCGTGTTCTGGGTCCGGCCTTTAATGTGCTGCGTTCTCTGCTGGTGTTGCTGGCCATAGTCCTGGTGCTCTTGCTCTACAAGCCGCTTATCACCCTGGTGGCCTTTGCGCTGCTCCTGGTTTTTGCCGGGATTTTCCTCTACTTTAATCGGCGCAAAACACGCCAATTAGGGGAACAAGATGCGCAAAACCGTGAGAGGGCGCTAAGCCAGGTTGCCGAGGGCATTGGCGCCTACAAGGAAATAAAGGTAAGCGGCTCGCAGCGCTATTTCCAGCAGCGCCTGCATGAAAGCCTGGAGCGCATCGCCTCCAGTCGACGCTGGCTGGAGGTCAACCAGCAGATCATCTGGCCATATCTGGAGCTGGTTACCGTCAGTGTCATGGTCATTGCCACGTTTATGGCAATCAGCCTGTCTGAGGATGATTTTCGCAATGTCGCCCCGGCCATGGCCTTTTTTGCGGCAGCCTTGTTCAGGCTCAAAGGCTATGTCACGGACGGCATGCTGAATTTTGGCGTCTTGCGCTATAACTGGGTATCGGTGAGCCTGGTGAGCGCAGACCTGCGCAGCCTGGAGAAAAAGGCTGCCCAGGTAAAAGAGGATGATGCCGCGAAGCTGCCTTTCGAAGAGTGGATACGGGTGGAGGGGCTGTGCTTTAGATACGAGGGCAGCTCAGAGGCCACTTTGCAGAACGTCAATCTGAGCGTCAGGCAGGGCAGTACGGTGGCCTTGGTCGGGGCCACCGGCTCAGGCAAAAGCAGCATGCTGAACCTGATACTGGGCTTTTTGCGCCCGCAGCAGGGAAGTATCCTGGTGGACGGGCGTGACATACAAGAAAACCTGCCTGCCTGGCAACAACAAATCGGGCTGGTGCCGCAGCAGATATTCCTGCTGGACGCCAGCATCAGGGAAAATGTCGCCTTTGGAGTGCCGCGCGCGCAGGTCGATGAGGCGGCTTTGCAAAGAGCGTTGCAGACCGCCCAGCTGCAGGAATTTGTCGCCAGTCTGCCAGAGGGGCTGGATACCTGTGTAGGCGAGGGCGGCATACGCCTTTCCGGCGGGCAGCGCCAGCGTATCGGCATTGCTAGGGCGTTGTATCGCAATCCGCCCCTGCTGGTCTTTGACGAGGCCACTGCCGCTCTGGACTCGCTCACCGAAGAGGCGATGAGCGCGGCCATGCAAGAGCTGCGCGGCAAGCATACCCTGATTATTGTCGCCCACCGCCTGAGCACGGTGAAAAATGCCGACTGTCTGTTTTATTTCGAGCAGGGCAGGCTGCTGGCTCAGGGCGACTTCAATGAGCTTTGTGACAAGTCGCCACGCTTCAAAGAGATGGTCGCCAGGGTGACTTAGCCCCGTCCAAAAAACCAGTCTGAACGGAATTTGGACACTAAGGCACACTAAGGCAAGCAAGTTTTTTGCCATGGTATTAATTGCACGTTTTCCGACTTGCAAGCAACAACAGAACAAGGAGTAATAATGAAGGAAGTATTCAATTTCAATGCCGGCCCGGCGGTTCTGCCGCCGGAGGTCATGCGTCAGGCCCAGGCCGAGTTTGTTGATTACCAGGGCTGCGGCTACGGCATTATCGAGGAAAGCCACCGCGCAGCCCAGTTCGAAGAAATCATTCAGGCAGCCGAGGCCAACCTGCGCCAGCTCATGGGAATTCCCGAAGACTATGAAGTGCTTTTTCTGCAAGGCGGCGCCAGCCTGCAATTTGCCATGATCCCGATGAATATCGCGTTGCCAGGGCACAAAATCGGTTTTTGCAACACCGGCGAATGGTCTAGCAAGGCGCTGAAGGAAGCCCGCATCCTGGGTGCGGAGATAGAAATGCTGTATGACGGCTCGGCCGATGGTTTTAGCCGTATCGATGGCGTTGAGCGCTGGCCGGTGCCCCAAAACCTGGCCTATGTGCATGTTTGCGCCAACAACACTATCTATGGCACGCAGTTCAAGCAATTTCCCGAGACCGGGCAGGTGCCGCTGGTCTGCGACATGTCCAGCGACATTATGTCGCGCCAGGTCGATGTGAGCAAATTCGGCTTGATCTTTGCCGGAGCGCAGAAGAACATCGGGCCGGCCGGTCTCACCCTGGTCATTATTCGCAAGGACCTGCTGCAGCGCGTGCCCGAAAGCCTGCCCACCATGCTGCGCTACACCACCCATAGCAAGAGCAAGTCCTTGTTCAATACACCGCCCACTTTCGCTATCTATATGCTGCGCCTGATCAGCGACTGGCTCATTAATCTAGGCGGAATCAAGGCCATGCAGGAAATCAATGAAAACAAGGCGGCTTTGCTTTACAATTACATCGATGGCTCGGACTACTACCGGGGCACGGCTGACAAGGCCTGCCGCTCAAACATGAACGTTTGCTTCAGACTGCCAAGCGAGGAACTCGAGAAGAAATTCATCAAGAGTGCCACCGAGGCAGGCTTGATCGGTCTGAAGGGACATCGCGCCGTGGGCGGCTGCCGCGCCAGCATCTATAATGCCCTGTCGCAAAAAGGCGTGGAACGCCTGGTCGAGTTCATGCGCCGCTTTGCGAACGGAAACTAGGGAAACCCAGGCGGCAGGCTTGTTTGCACAGCTGGGATGTTGTTTTGTGCTTATAAGCCCGCCGTTCAGGTGTTATATTATTGCTGCTTGGAACCTGGAGCAGCTTTTCTTGGTCTTTAACAGCATGGCGTACTTCCCTTCTTTCTGAAGCAATCGTTTTGGAGTTACTTATGTCATTCAAGAGTTTTGAGGGCCTGAGCGCGTTGCACCGCAATACGAACCATGTCATCGTCAGCGCGCATCGCGGCCTGTCAGGAAGCTTTCCCGAAAACACCTTGCTGGCCATGCGCAAGGCAATCGAGTGCGGGGCTGACATCATCGAGTTCGACCTGCGCATGAGCAAGGACGGCGTGCCGGTGGTCCTGCATGACGCCACCTTGAATAGAACTTCCGACCTCGAGGGCAAACCCGAGGACCTGGAGCTGGCCGCACTGCGCTGCGGCAACTTCTCTTACTACCGCTTTGGCGTCGACGCCGCCTCGGGAAAGCGCCTCAAAATCCCGGCCTACGAGAAGATGAACATACCTAGTCTGGAAGAGGTTTTCCAGCAGTTCCGTGGCAAGGTGGGCATGAATATACAAGTCTATGCCAATGATGCTGGCCTGGTCGAGGTCTGCCGACTATATAAAGCGTACCAGATGTATGACCAAGGATACCTGACCATTGCCAGCCTCGAGGCATATGAGACCATACGCAAAATTGACGCCAAGATCGAGATTTGTTTCACACCGGCATGGAACCTGCGCGGCAGTCCCGAAGGACTAAGACAATGCAAGGAACTGGGCTGCCGCTTTGTGCAGCCAGTGGTGAATTACAGCGGGCCGGACTGCTACCGCCTCTGCCGCGAACTGGGGCTGAGAGCCAACGCCTTCTACGTGGATACTGACCTGGATATCAGGCTGCTGCTGGCACAGGGAGCCGACGGCATGCTCAGCAATAGGCCGGACATAGTCCGAGACAGCTTGCTGGAACTGGGCAGGTACTAAAATCCTGCCCGCCTGGCTTATTAGATGCGGCCAGCCCGGCGGCCTCAGCTGGTGCCGCAGATCGTGACGGGGGAAATGCATATGTTCAATCACAGACAGGCGCCACTGCTCCTTATCGCCCTTTTTGCCGCCACCTTGCTGCTTGGACAGGCCAAGGTCGACCATGCTCGCAGCGAATGGATGCAGGGCTATGTGAAGCTGGAGAATGCCGACAAGGCGCTGGCCGAGAATAATCACATGGCAGCCGCACAGCTGTACAAGGAAGCCCTGCTGGTCTTTGAAACTGTGAGGCGCAAATACCCGCAGTGGAACCCCTCGCTGCTCAATTTCCGTGTCAAGTATTGCCAGGATAAAGTAGACCAGGTGGAAAGCAAGCTGCGGCAGGAAGTCAGCGAAATGTCACGTGACAAGCTTTTGGAGCAGCTCGCCAGCCAGGCACAGATGCTGCATGAAAATAGCGTCAAAGCCCAACAGCTGCAAAATTCGCTAAACATACTAACGGAGTCCTTGCAGAGAGCCAGGGCCGAGGCGGCCCGTAATGCCGCCGCCGAGGCCGATTTCGACAGCCTGAGCCAGGCGCGCAAAGACCTGGAAAGCCGCTGCCAGCTCTTGCAAAACAAATTGAACAAGGCTGAAGAAGACCTGGCCGCATGGCGCAAAAAAAGTGCTGAGCAAAGTTCCCTGACGAAACTGCGCCAGGATTATCGCCAGCAGGGCGAGCAACTCAAGCAGGCTCAACGGCAAATAGAGACCCTGCAAAATGAAGGCAAAGCCCTGGCGCAGGATTCGCAGCGCGGCAAAGCTGAAAATCAGCGACTGCTGAAACTTACCCAAGACTACGAGCAACGCCTGGGAGCCGCCAATAATCGGGTGAATGAGCTGGGCGAGCAAGTCAACAAGTTTTTTGCTCAACACCGGGACTTGCAGCTGAAAAGTAGGCAGCAAGATATCGAGCTGAATGCCGCCAGACAACAGTTGCAGCGTGCCGAAAGCAGTCAAAATGAGCTTCAGGAGGAAATTGCCAGCCTGCGTGGGTGGCGAGAAAAGTCGCTTGCCGCTCAAAGCGCAGAACAACAATTGCATCAGCAGGTTGCCGAGTTGCAGAACCGTCTGCAGGAAAACCATGAAAAGCAGCGTTTTGAGCTTGAAGAGCAACGCAGAGGCCAGCAGGAGCTGGCCAGGCAGAATGAGGAGCTCACGAAGCAGAATGAGCAGTTGCGCCGTCAGGTGCTTGCCTACAATGAGCAGATGAGCCAGATACAGAGTATGCGGCAGGAGCAGCCTGTACCCAGAGCCTCGGAGGAAATGCCGGCTGCAGGCAAACAGCCCGGGCAGGCAGAACAGGGCACCGATGCGGTCGTGACAATACATGTCCCTCTGGAAGAAGAACTTGCAAAACTGAAAACGCTGAACCTTCATCTTGAAGAGCAGAACAGACTTTTGCAGGATACACTAACAGAACAGAAACAGGAGCTGCAACAGTCTCAAGAACATGGACAAAGTTTAGAAAAAAAGACAAAGTCCCTAGAGGATGAGTTGAATCGCTACAGAGGGGATCTGCGGCACTCACAGGAATATGCTCTAAATTTGGAGAGGCAAGCTCAAAAGCTGCAGCAGGGCCTCAGCGAACTGGCTAGCGTGAACCAGCAGCTTAAAGACAAGGACGAGCTGCTCGCACAGCGCAGCCTGCACTTGCAGGAACAAAGCCGCAAGCTGGCCGCCTCCAGCACCGAATTGCTGGTGAAAACCCAGGCGCTGGACTCCACCCAGGCAGAACTTCAAAATATCAAACGCAAGCTGGCTGAAGCTGAACAGGCCAATGCACAAATGGCTGCCGAATTTAATAGACTGCAGCGGCGCAGCGGTGATTTTGGCCAGGAACTGGAGGACTTGAAGGCAAAACTGCTGCGTGCTGAAGAAGAAAGACAGGCTGGGCTGACGACAGTCAAGAAACTGGAGTTGCAACTGGAGACCCGCGGCGACTTAATCGCCAGGCTGGAAAGCTCGCTGACCGAGGCCGAAGCTCAAAAAAAACTGCTGCAGAAGCAAGTGCAGGAACAGGAAGAGCAGATTCGCCAAACCCAGAGCCATCTGGCTGAAAACCTGAACCGCTCGCAGGCCGCCGCCGGCATGGCAAGCAACCTGCAAGACCTGCAAAAAGAGCTGCTCTTTAAAAACAATGAGCTGGCAGGGCTGCAAAAAGAGCTGACTCAAGCGCTGGGCAAAGCAGAATTGCTGCAGGAGCAACTGCAGAGAAGAGAGCAGAACGCGCAGGGATTGAAGCAACAACAAGGCTCGAAAAATGAGACTCTGTGGCTCGCACGCATGGCTGAATTAAATCGAAAGCTGGAGCTGGAAGAAAACAAGCGCAAGGCGCTGGAAATCGCACTTATCCAGAAAGAAAGCGAAAACAAAGGGCAAAATCAGGCTCCGCATCAGGCTGCCGCCGAAACCCAGGCGATGCCCGACAGCGGCAAAAATCAAGCTAGTGAAGGGCAAAAGCTATATACCGAAAAAGAAATATTGCTGAATGGTTTCTTGCGTCAGGGGCTTGATGCCGAAAAGAATCAAAAGACCGAGGCGGCGCAGTGGAACTACCAAAAGGTGCTAGAGCTAGAGCCGGCGCACTTGCTGGCTCTGAAGCGCCTGGGCCTGATCGCCGCCAATCACGGCAACGACGAGGAAACGGTTAAATATTTGCAGCTCGCCTTCCGTTATGACCCTGATGACCACGATGTCTTGCTGGCTCTGGGCTTTGCCCTGCTCAAGCAAAGACAAGTCGAGTGGGCTTTTTCATACCTGGGCAGGGCCATGGCTCTGCAGCCGGCAAATCCCGCCCTGGCGAGCCATTTCGCCGCCGCCCTGGCCGACCTGGGCTGGACGCAGGCCGCCGAGCAGCAGTTTGCGCGCTGCCTGAAACTGCAGCCCAATGACGCGGATGCCGCATTTAACCTGGCGGTGCTCTGTGCCACCGCCCAGCCGCCGCGCCTGCCCGAGGCTAAAAAATGGTACGAAATGGCATTGAGTAACGGCGCGGAAAAAGACCCGGGCCTGGAGGCGGCCTTCAATGCGACTAGGCAGTAGGACTGACCCTAATAATGGTCTTTTGCACACTAAGGCACACGAAGGCACACGAAGCAACCATGAACTACCCTATTGTTTTAGAAAAACTTTACGAGAATATGGATGAGGCCAGCATAGGCCAATGGCTGGTAAGCGAGGGCGAGCAACTGCGCCGGGGAGATGTCATGGCGCAGCTCATCAGCGACAAGATGTCGGCTGAAATCGAGGCTCCGGCAGACGGCGTCGTGGTGAAAATCTTCTTTCCGGAAAAATCGCAGCTCCCCTTTGGCGTCACCTTGGCGCTGCTCAGCGACGACGATGTCGTCTCAGCCGCCGACATAGAAGCCATCGAAGCTGATAATCAGCGCCGCATACGCAGCAGCCAAGCTCAGCTTAGTGTGGACCTCGGGCTTTTGCAGCCAAGTGCCGAGACCCCAGCCGCTGTCGCCAATGTCCCTGCCGCGAGCGACTCTCAGCCCGACTTCAAAGCGGCGCCTGCCGCCCGTATTTACGCTCGCCAGCAAGGTGTCGAGTTGGCCAAGGTAGCCGCTTTTAGCGGCAAGAGCAGTCTGCATCGCAAGGATGTCGAGCAGTATCTGGCGGCCCAGACAACTGATGACTCGGCCAAAAAAACTGCTCAGCCCAGCCAGACGGCTCAGGCTCCGGTTAGCGCCGGTTCCAGCGCTCGCAAAGTGGTTTTGCTGAGCGGCGCCAGCGGCGGCATAGGCCAGGCCTGCGCGCTGCAGCTGGCAGAGGCAGGCTTTGACCTGGCCTTGCAGTATAATCGCAATGCGGCGGCCTTGGAGCCTATAGTGGGGCAATGTGAGACAAAAGGCAGCAAAGTATATTGCCTGCAAGCCGATTTATTGCAGCCCGGCGCCGCCGCCAGCCTGGTGCAGGAATGCATCGAAAAGCTCTCGCGCATCGACGTGTTGGTCAGCTGTGCCGGTATGCTCATGGATGCGCCGGTGGCTTTTATGAGCGACCAGCAATGGCGAGATGTCATGCAACTCAACCTGAACGCGCCCTTTGAACTGACCAGAGCGGTCGCCATGCTCATGGCAAGACAAAAATGGGGCAGAATCATCTATTTCTCCTCGGACGCCGGGCGCCTAGGCTCGGCTAACCGCGCCAATTACGCCGCCGCCAAAGAGGGCTTGCTGGGACTGATGCGCTCGGTGGCCAGAGAAATGGCCGGCCTGGGCATCAGCGCAAATGCAATCTGCCCAGGATTCATAGACAGCGATATGACGGCCTCCATTCCAAACAAACGCCGGGCTGAAATTTGTAAAACCATACCGCTTAGACGCTTTGGCAAAGCCGACGAGGTCGCCAGCCTGGTGGCCTACTTGGTCTCAGAAAAAGCCGCCTATATCACTGGACAGCAATTCAGCGTGGACGGCGGCTTGTTCATGGGCTGAAAGTACAAAGACCCTTCGTGTGTCTTAGACCGCGTCCAAAAAGCCCATTAACCACAAAAAGCACAAAAGGCACAAAAAAAGAAGCTGATTAAGCAGATAAACTACAATTCCAAGATTTCAAACAATCTGTTTTTATCTCAATAAAACAGAAAAACTCGATGAAATAGCTTGAAAACGCAAGTTTTCAGTTGGAATTTCAGTTTTTTCTTGAGAATCTGTCCATTTGTTGCCCCAAAGGGGCAACCTAATACAGCCCAGGGTAAGCGAGGCTCCGCAGGAGCCGAGCGCCACCCTGGGTAAAAGCCCCCCCCGAATCCGGCGCCCTGAAGGGGCGC
>JAAZIY010000391.1 GCA_012800625.1 Lentisphaerota bacterium | reverse complement strand
GGCTGACCTTGGCGGCGCTGAGGCTGACCTTCACCGGGGTTTCCAGGCTCAGGCCATTTTTGCCGGCGCGCAAGTCGTCCATGAGCAGCAACACGGTCATCAGCTTGGTAAGCGACGCCAGGGGGTAGGGCTGGTCCAGGCTTTTGCCCCAGAGCACAAGCTTGCGCTCCGGGTCTATGACTGCAGCCGCCCGGCACTGGCTGCTCAGGCGGGCCAGCTCCGGGTCCAGCTCGAGTTTGGCGTCTTGGTAATAATTGGCGGAGTAGGCCGGGTAGGCCGGTCTGCTGGCTGGCGGCTCGCTGTTTTTAGCGCCGTCTGCGGCTTTGTCTTCCTGTTGTTGTTGCAGGCCAGGTTCCTCTTGATGGCCGCCCTGTTGTTTATATACTGGGTTGCCCATGAACAAGACAAAGAAAATCAATAGGTGTATGGCGATGATTATACCATAAAGAAGATATCTTAACATCGGAAATGCCTATCATGGGGTTGCAAATGACTGCTCAGTCATTGTATCTTAAAAAAGCCTTATTTCCTTGGTGGCCGGGTTCCAGGTCTTCTTTTGCGTCTGGGTCTGCGCTGTTTTTCCTCGTCGTCCTGGGTTCTATAGAGCGCCTCGGGCAGTTTTTTCAGCACTGACTGGTCCCAGCGGTAATATGCGCAGAGGAATTCGAGCAGTTTGCGCGCGTATTTATACTCGCTGTGCTGCAGTGCTTTAGGGCTGGGTGTCTCAAGCAGCAGCCGGGGCAGCAAAAAACAGATGCCGATAACGCGTTCCTGAAAATATTTAGGCAGGGCATAGCCCTCGAAGAGAACCCGCAAGGCTTTTTTGGCCAAATGCAGGGAGTCAGCATCGCGCCTCCAGCTGCTGACATCCATGTCGCCCGGGCTTAAGGCGCTCATCAGGAAGGGCAGGCTGACACAGGACAGCGACATGGCTTTGGAAAGATTAAGGCGGCCTTCCTGCAGCTCGCGCCCCTGCGCTTCCAGCAGATGCCTGGCCAGCATCCCCTCCTGCTCATGCCAGGACTGAGCCAGAACCGGCCAAAACTGAGTCAGCAGGCCATGTTCTTGCAAACGGCTCAGGATGGCGGCGGAGCGGCAAGTTGAAAGTATCTTCAGCAATTCCTCGAAAAGCCGGGAGCGGGAGGCCAGGGCCAGGCTGTCGCGCTGCCGCTGCAAAGCCTGGGACAGCGCTTTTTCCAGGCTGAAGCCGAACTGGCCGCAGAGCTTCAGGGCGCGCAGCATGCGCACCGGATCTTCGGCGAAGCGCTCATCCGGGTCGCCTATGGCGCGCACCAGCTTTTTTTCTAGGTCCGCCTGGCCGCCCCAGAAGTCGATGATGCCGCGCTCTCCGCAGATATCATAGTAGAGGCTGTTGACGGTGAAATCTCGCCTGGCGGCATCCTCCTCGAGGCTGCCGTACTGATTATCGTCCCAGATCATCATGCCCTGGTCGCTCTGACGTCCCTTTCTTTCCTCTTGGCTGGGGCAGCGTCTAAAGGTGCTTACTTCATAGATATTGCGGTTCAAGAACACGTGCGCCAGGCGAAAGCGTCGCCCTATAATGCGGCATTGCCGTCTGCCGAAGACGGCGCGCACCTCCTCGGGCGTGGCAGCCGTGGCAATGTCGAAGTCCTTGGGCTGCACGCCTAAGAGCAGGTCGCGCACGGCACCGCCTACCAGGTAAGTCTCATGACCGGCGGCGTGCAGACGGCGCACGATCTCAGAGGGTTCTTTTTTAATGGCTAAAGTGGGAGGCATATTTAAACTTGGGAAAAATCAAAGCTAAGCTGCTCTGGC
>JAAZIY010000390.1 GCA_012800625.1 Lentisphaerota bacterium | reverse complement strand
TTAGCTCCTCCATGGACATAGCCTATGGCGACTGTCCTGATGAGGCTTTGCTGGCTGAAACCGTGCGGCTATCAGGCTTCGCGCCATTCCGTCTGGTCAAAAACTTGTCGTTCAGGGATATTTTTCCATTTGCGCCAAACTGTTTGCAAGTTGCTTTGCAGGCCAAGGTCTGTGCCGGCGGAACATATATAGTCGAGGCGGAAATGGGCGGCGGCAAGACTGAGGCGGCGCTTTTTCTGGCTTACAAGCTTTTGGAAAATAAACAGGCCAACGGTATATATTTTGCCCTGCCCACACAGCTTACCTCTGAGAAAATCCACCAAAGAGTGGATGCCTTTCTCGATAAGATACTTGCTGAAGACGAGGCGCGCAGCGCGCTGCTAATTCATGGGCAGTCATGGCTGAACTGGGACCTGGTGCAGGATTCTGAGGACGGTCTGGCTCTTCAGGAGCCTGGCTCCTGGTTTTATGCCCCCAAACGCGCTATTCTCGCCCCTTTTGCGGTGGGCACCATAGACCAGGCCCTGATGGCGCTCATCAATGTCAAGCATCGGGATTTACGCGCTTTCGGCCTGGCCGGCAAGGTGGTGATAATTGACGAGGTGCACAGCTATGACTCCTACACTGGTACCTTGATTGCCGAGCTGGTGAAGCGTCTGCGCGACTGGTCTTGCACGGTCATCATCCTTAGCGCCACCCTGTCAAAAGACAGCAGAGGCAAGCTGCTCAGCCCTGGGCCTGAGGCAGAGGGAGCGGACAGTGCCGGCTACCCATTGCTCAGCATACAGGAAAGCGAGGGCGGCATCTGCAGCTCCGTCTTGCCGCCCGGCCAGGAAAAGCAGGTCGAGTTGATTAATACGGTTGAGCCGGAGTTCTGCTTGCATGCCGCCATGCAGGCTGCCATGCAAGGCCAACAGGTGCTGTGGATAGAAAACACCATCGCCAAAACGCAGGAGCTTTTGCAAAAAATCATGCCGGCGGCCTCTGTTCAAAATATCGAAGTGGGCCTGATTCATTCGCGCTTCCCAGTCATAGTGCGAGACATTAACGAAGAAAAATGGACCGAGATCTACGGCAAGCAAGGCGGCGACAAAAGAGCGCTCTGTGGACGCATCTTGATCGGCACCCAGGTGCTGGAGCAGTCTTTGGATATAGACGCCGACCTCTTAATTACTCGGCTGGCACCCAGTGACATGCTCTTGCAACGCATAGGAAGGCTGTGGCGGCATGCCAGCCTGCCGCGTTGTCCGCAGGCCAGATGCAGAGCAATCATCCTGCACGAGGAAAAGTATGACACCGACAGCGACCTGTTTTACCATCGCAAAGCCGACTTGCCCTATGAGCGCTACGTCATGGTTAGAAGCCAGGAGATTTTTTGGCAAAGAAAAACTCTTGCCATTCCTGCCGACATACGCTCAATCATCGAAGCCACCTACAGCGAGCGCCAGGAGACTGACAGTATGCTGCGCCTCAAAGCGGACTTGGCCGAGCGCATCCGCAAAATGCAGCAGCGCGCCATGAGCAGCAGCTCTGCAGCCATAAACGTGGTTGACGATGAGCTTGCCCTTACCCGTCTTAATGACTTGCCGCAGGTGCAACTGCTTTTGCTTAGAAAAAACAACCGCGGCGATTCCTTGTCCGAGAAGCTCTGGAGTCCTTTTTTAGAGGAGCCAATATTGCTGCCCTCTGTACATTGCGCCCCTCGGGAAAAGAAGCGGGCGCTGAAAAAACTGTATTCGGTATTAATCAAGACCAACTGTCGCCATGCCCCCTCCTATGAGAGCTTTGACCTGGAAGAGGCCCTGGGCGGGCTGATGTATCTGGGCGATTCTGAAAACCGCCCTTTGCGTGCCGCGTATCTGGATGACTCCGACTATCTTTTGGATAAGTCGGGAAATTATGCCGGTACGACGGGGGCTCGCCTGCGTTACAACAGCAGCCTGGGCTTGCAAACCATAAAGGAAACAACATGACTGAGCAAAACTTCAACTTGGTTGAGCAGCCCTGGGTGCCGGTGCTGGGAGAGTCCGAGGCCCAAAGCCTGCGGCAGGTCTTCGAGCGCCCCGATTTTATCAAGCTGGGGGGAAATGCGGTGGACAGGATAGTGCTGCTCAGGCTGTTGCTGGCCATCGTGCAGGCGGCAGTGCCGCTGGACACGCAGGAGGACTGGCTACAGTTGGACCTGCAAGGCATGGCGCAAAAAACCCTGCAGTACCTGGATAAATGGCGTGAGCGCTTTAACCTGTTTGGTGAGCAGCCTTTCCTGCAATTTCCACAACTGGCAAAAGGCAAGCGGACAGCATTGGCTGCCGGGCAGCTGCATGTCGCCATAG
>JAAZIY010000389.1 GCA_012800625.1 Lentisphaerota bacterium | reverse complement strand
TCGAGGGTGAAGCTGCTCCAGGAGCTAATGGAGCGCGGGCTGGTCTTGCAATTCAATGCCAGCTCGCTGCGCGGCGGGCTGGCCAATTGGCCCTTGACCCGCGCCATGCTGGCGCTCATCAAGCATAGCCCTCAACAAATAGTGTTGGGCAGCGACGCGCATGACTGCACACGCCGAGCGCCAGGACTGCTGAGCGCCAAGCCCCTTATCTTGAGAAAATTCGGGGAAGCGCTCTGGTGGCAACTGGCCCGGAATAATGCCGCAGCCCTGCTTGGAGAGGACGAGGGAGGACACGAAGAGCCACAAAGCGACACAAAGGCAGACTAAGAGCCAGCAGGACGTTTAATTATTCTTGCTTATCGCTTTTGAGCATATGAGTCAGGTATTTACCGTATGAGGTTTTGAGCATATCCTTGATGCTGGCGCGTACTTCTTCGGCGCTCATCCAGCCTTTTTCGTAGGCGATTTCCTGCAGGCAGGCCACCTGCAAGCCCTGTCGGGTCTGGATGGTGCGGATGAAGTTGCCCGCTTCGAGCAGGCTTTCATGCGTGCCGGTGTCCAGCCAGGCAAAGCCGCGCCCAAGCATCTGCACATGCAGCTGCTCACGTTCCAGATAGACATTGTTGACGGCGGTGATCTCCAGCTCGCCGCGCGCCGAGGGCTTGATGCTCTTGGCGATCTCAACCACCTGGGAATCGTAGAAATAAAGCCCGGTAACCGCATAGTTGGACTTGGGTTTGGCCGGTTTCTCCTCTATGGAGACCGCCTTGCCCTGCTTGTCAAACTGTACTACGCCATAGTCCTGGGGGTTATTGACAAAATAGGCGAAGACAGTGGCGCAGTTATGCCGCTGGACCGCTTTTTTCAAAGTATTGCTGAAAAAAGAGCCATAGAATATATTATCGCCCAGCACCAGGGCCACCGGCTGGCCGGCAATGAATTCCTCGCCAATAATAAAGGCCTGCGCCAGCCCCTCCGGCTTGGGTTGCACCGCATAGCTGAGCTTTACGCCGAAGCTGCTGCCGTCACCCAGCAGTTTTTGAAAAGCAGCCTGGTCCTCCGGCGTGCTGATCAGCAGTATATCCCTGATGCCGGCCAACATAAGCACCGACAAAGGGTAGTAGACCATAGGCTTGTCATAAATAGGCAAGAGCTGTTTGGAGACCGACCGCGTAATGGGGTGCAGTCGCGTGCCGGCGCCGCCAGCAAGAATGATTCCCTTCATAGATGCGTTCTTTCTTACTTGAGGTGAATAAACAAAGAGAGCTTCGTGTGCCTTAGTGTCCCTTCATGTCCTTCCCCCCTGTGTTCAATTTACCGCTTGCCTGCCGACGGCGAAGCCTTAGGAACAGTTGACGCCCAGGCGCTCGCGCTGATAATTGCCGCTCTGCACATTTTTGCACCAGCCCTGACGATTGTCAAGATACCACTGCAGAGTCTTGCGTATGCCGCTGGCAAAGGTTTCCTGCGGATACCAATCCAGCTCCCTGCCTATCTTGGCAGCATCTATGGCGTAGCGCAAATCGTGTCCGGGACGATCCTGCACAAAGCGGATTTGCTCGGCGTAGGAGAGGCCGTCGTGCCTGGGGCTAAGCTCATCTAGCAGGCGGCAGATTTCCCGGACCACGTCGATATTGCGCATTTCGTTATGTCCGCCTATGTTATATGTCTGGCCGGTTTCGCCGCGCATGGCCACCAGATACAGCGCCCTGGCATGGTCGTCCACATGCAGCCAGTCACGCACCTGTTCACCTTTACCGTAAACAGGCAGCTCCTTGCCCTCCAGAGCATTCAGAATCATCAGCGGTATGAGTTTTTCCGGAAATTGATATGGCCCGTAGTTATTTGAGCAGTTGGTAATCAGCGTAGGCAGGCCATAGGTGCGCCGCCAGGCTCTGACCAGGTGGTCGCTGGCCGCCTTGCTGGCCGAATATGGCGAGCTGGGCGCGTAGGGCGTGTCCTCGCGAAAGTAGTCCGTAGGCTCTTCCAGGTCGCCGTAAACCTCGTCGGTAGAGACGTGATGGAAGCGGAAGGCCGACTTTTCTGCGCCCTCAAGCTCCTCGTAGTGTGCCCTGGCGGCTTGCAAAAGCTCGTAAGTCCCCACTATATTGGTGCGTATGAACTCACCCGGCCCGTCTATGGAGCGGTCCACATGGGACTCGGCGGCCAGATGCATAACATGACTGGGACGGAAGCGGGCAAAAATCTGGCGCAGAGCGGCCCCGTCACAGATATCAATGCGGTGAAACTGGTAATTCGGGTCTTGTTCAACGCTTTGCAGCGATTCGAGATTGCCGGCGTAGGTGAGTTTGTCAATAATGCAGACCTGGTCTTTGCCCTGAGACAGGATATGACGCGCCAGAGCCGAACCGATAAAGCCGGCACCGCCGGAAATCAAAATACGCTTGCACATATGATGCCTTTTGCTCCTTTTGCCGTGATCTAAGACTGGGTCTAATATACCACTCTTTAGCGTCGCTAGCCACAGAAAGCGGCCTCCTGTAGCCGTATGTGCCGGCTGTCCAGAAAATCCGCTCTTGCGCTGCCAGGCTGCGCCGCGGCAGTCTTTCCCCGTTCTGCTGAACTGGCGGCAAAGTGTATTATATTACCATTTTGGCGTAAACGCGGATTTGACTATGGATTACCTGAGCATATTGCCCTCGTGGCGCGAGGCACTGGCTGAGGCCGGCCTGGACCAGCTTGATGCTCTGTTGAGCTTTGCCGGCGGGGATTGCCTTTCCAGACACCTTCGCGGCAAGACCTCGAGGGTTCAACTGCCCTCTGGAGCTGTTGTATTTATCAAGCAGGACCATCACACCAAATGGAAGACCATCGGGCGTTATGTGCTGCGTCTGCAAAAGCCTCAGCCCAACACCGAGAAAGAGCGCGTTCGTCTTCTTATGGCCAGCGAGCTGGGCATCGTTGTCCCTGAGATTGTCGCTTGGGGTCAGCGCCGCCGCCTTGGCCTGCCGTATCAGGGTGTTCTAGTGATGTTGCCCATAAAAGGGCTAGACATACCCACATATTTGCGGCGTGAAACCGATGCGGGCAAACGCCAGGCAGCCATACAACGAGCCGAGGACACACTGGCATTGCTGCAAAAAAACCAGCTGGACTGGTGTACCGACTGCAAGCCGGAGCACTTTTTTGTACTCGAGAACAATGGCGAAATCGGCCTGATTGACCTGGAACGGCTGCACCGGCGCAGGCTGCCGCTGTCCCAAAAGCATAAGGATATGCAGCTGCAGCGCTTCCGCTCGCTGCTGCCTACATGAAAAAAGACCTGGCCGAAATTTGGACACGCAGCCACACTAAGGATACCCGATGTTGATTTTTGATTTGGACGGCACCCTGGTTGACTCACTGGCCGACATAGCCGCCGCGGTCAATTTCGCCCGCGCGCAATTTTCGCTTCCCGCCTTGAGCCGGGACAGCGTATGCAACAATATAGGCGACGGCCTGAAAAACCTGATCAAACGCTCTTTTGCCGATGCGCCGGAGCTGGACCTGGAACTAGCCTCGCAATTGCAAAAGCAGTATTACAGCGAGCATATGCTGGTGCATACCAGGCTTTTTCCCGGCGTGGCCGAGACATTGCCCAAGCTGGCCGCCAAACACAGCCTGGCATTGGTGACCAATAAGCCGCAGAGCGCCAGCGAGGAAATCTGCCGAGAGCTGAAAATCAGCCAATACCTGAGCATAATTATCGGCGATGCACCCGGACGCAAGCTGAAACCATACCCGGAAGCCATACTCAGCGCCCTGGCGCAGACCGGCGACCAGCCAGAGCAGTCCTGGATGATTGGCGACCACTACACCGACCTGGCCGCGGCAGCAGCGGCCGGCTGCCAGGCCTGCTTCTGTAAGTACGGCTTCGGCCAAACCCGAGGCGAAAAAGCAGACTTGCAAAT
>JAAZIY010000388.1 GCA_012800625.1 Lentisphaerota bacterium | reverse complement strand
TTAGTGGCTCAAAGACTTTGTGGACGGGAGCTGGGACATGCCGGCATCCTTGCCGGCATGTGGACGGGAACGGGGAGCACGCTGAAGCGTGTACTGCATACGTGGGAACGGGAACGGGGAGCACGCTGAAGCGTGTACTACATACGTGGGAACGGGAGCGGGAGCGGGGAGCACGCTGAAGCGTGTACTACATACGTGGGAACGGGAGCGGGGAGCACGCACTGAGCGTGTACTACATACGTGGGACTTTTGGAAAGGGAGTTGGCTCCCTGCCTCCGTCCCAAAGATCCCAAGCGTTCCAAAGGTCCCAAGCGTCCCAAAAGTGGAACCAGCCCTCGATTGTTTTTCAGCCTTGCCGGCGGGACGATCAGCCCTGCGTCACGAGCCATCTGCATAATCGTGTATTCCCAGCCGGGCCGGAGTCGCCGCTTCTGCCTGGTCGGCAAAATACACGTAGATGGTTTTCGCTTTGCTCATTTTCCATTTCGTTTTGATGCTCTGAGGCGGACCCCTAGGCCGGCGTCCTGCAGCTTCCTTCCCAATTCATCATCAGCGGCCACTTGAAGAATATCGCTCTCCAGCCCCAGGGTTACGAGCACCTGCATATAATTGCCCAGTGAAACGGAGGGAGAACCCTTTTCTATCTGCGCCAGAGTTACAACACTGATCCCGGCTCGCTCCGCTTCCAGTTTAGCAGTGACATTGCGCCGCAGGCGGGCCAAACGAAGATTCTCACCAAATTCACGCAGCAGCGCTTCTGTTTTGGGAAAGAGAGCCGGGGTTTTCTTAGCCATGATGGTCTCCAAAAAATATGTAACTATAAATAAAATATCATTATAATCATTTAAGTCAAGTTTTATTTATCTTTACTGAGCCCAGCAAAGGCAAAAAACTCTTGTCTGCCAGTCTTGTGACTTTTGGTGTGTCTTAGTGTGTTTTAGTGTGTCTTAGTGTCCTAATTCCGGTCAGGCTTTCTTTTTAGGATGATTAGGGTTACCTCTGGTCTGGCCAGCAGCCGAAAGGGAGGACCCCAAAAGCCGGTGCCCGGCGAGTTGTATAGCCAGAAGCTTTCGCTGAGCTGGTGCAGCACTCCGCTTTTATAAGGATGAGAGAGGCGCACCAGGAAGTTGAAAGGGAAGATTTGTCCGCCATGCGTATGACCAGACAACATGAGATGGTAGCCCCGCTGCTGAGCTTCCTGCAATTGTATAGGCTGGTGCTGTAGTAATATATTGAAGTCGACTGGACTGGCGCTTGGTAGGCTAGGCGCTTTTTTGTCAAAGCCGGAGCCGCTGCTGGCGGCAGGGTCGTCCACACCGCAGAGGCTAAGTCCGGGTTGCGGACGCAGGGTCTCTTGCCGCAGCAGGCGGAATCCGGCTCTGGCGTGTGCGGCGGCGCTGTTTTCTATGCCGGAATAGCAGTCGTGGTTTCCGAGCACAGCGAACTTGCCGTCTTCACAGGTGATTTCATCCAATCGGCTAATGTGTTGTAGGGTTTCATGGTTGATGTTGCCGTCAAGGAAGTCGCCGGCGCTGAGCAGCAATTGCGGTTTGGCCTCTTCGAGCAATTGGAGAGTTTTGTGCAATATGATGTCTTGAAAGCCCACTTTGAAATGCAGGTCGCTGAGCATGGCTATGCGGTAGCCATGCAGCTCCGGCGCCAGATTCTCGATATTGATCTCCAGTTTTTTCAGGCGCAGGCTTTTGACCTCGAGCAGTCCCCAGAGCGAGGCGAGCAGCACGAAAGCGATTCCGGCCCAGACTCCCTGTTTGAGGCTGATGCTTAGCTGAGGCAGTTTGCTGCCTAGTGCCAGCCGTAGCAAATATACCGCCAGGTTCCACAGGTCGACGGCCATCTGTGAGAAGCAGAACCAGAATAGCAGTGCCAGCCAGAGCCAGCCCAGAAGGCTCAGCCAGGGCAGCTGGTTTTTTCCCAGGATCAGGCGCTGCCATAGCGGCAGCAGCGTCAGGCAG
>JAAZIY010000061.1 GCA_012800625.1 Lentisphaerota bacterium | reverse complement strand
AGCGAGGTGCTTGACGAGGTGGGCGGCTGGATAAGCTCCCTGGACCGCTCCGACCTGCTTGACCGCGAAGAGATCTACTTCTATAATGTGCGCCATAGCACGGTGGAGAAGCTCAGCGCCTCCCTGGATGCGTTTTTCAACACGGTGAGCAGCAGCAGCCCAAGCTCAGTGTCAAGCACGCGCAGCACTTCGGCCAGGGCCACTGCCAGCAGCGGCCGGGATGGCGCGCTGAGCACCGGAGCGGGCACGCAGACGGCGGCGACGCGCAGCACCACGACGCCGGCGCGCAGCACTGCCAGGAGCAGTACCCAGGCTCAGGGCGAGGCCAAAAACTCCCTGACTACGACGGTGTTCGATACCGAGGTCATCGTTTATACCGATGATGAGAGCAACCGCATCACGCTCAAGACCACGCCGCGCACCTGGAACCTGATCAAGCTTTTTTTGCAGCGCCAGGATGTGCCGCCGCGGCAGGTGGCCATTTCAGCGATCATTACTGAGATTAAGCTTGACGAGAGCAATGAGTTTGGCATCAGCTACAGCTTGGAGCGTGCTTTTTTGAACGGCACCTTGGCAGCTGGCAGCTTCGGGGCCAATACGGTGCTGCGTTCTCCCAGACCCGGCAGCCTGATTAGCGGGGGCGGCACGGAGGAGGGCGGCGGCGACACGCTTAACGCGTTAACTTCTACCGGCCTGGGCCTGCTTTTCAACAATAAGGCCGGCGATACTTTGGCTTTTTTGAAGGCTTACGCCGGCGAGGGCAATACGCGGGTGCTTTCCGAGCCGCAGCTGGTAGTGATGAGCGGTTCACAGGGCAGCATGCAGGCCGGCGAGTCGGTGCCCATCGCCTCGGAGTCCACCACTTACAGCGACAGCAGCAATAATTTCCGCACTAATTACGAGTACAAGGATGTCGGCGTGATCATGAATGTGACGCCTTATATTACGGCGGGGCACGATGTGCGCATGGTCATAGAGCAGGAGGTTTCCAGCGTTTCACGCGGTGCGGAGACCACTAATCCGACCATTTCCAAGAAGATGGTCTCCTCCGAGCTGGTGGTGGCCGATAATACTACGCTGCTGATGGGCGGCATGATCCAGAGCACCAATTCCACCGGGCGCTACGGCATCCCCTTGTTGAAGGATATTCCCTATCTGGGTGCGCTTTTCGGCTATAATGATACCAGCAAAGTGCGCACCGAGCTGCTTATACTGCTGACCGTCAACGTGCTGGACTCGAAAAATCCGCAGGAGGAGCTGATTCGCAGATACAAGTCCTCGCTGCAGGAAATCGCCAAGACGCGGAACACGGAGCTTTACTAGGCGCCAATATGCGGTTAAACCACTAAGGCATATAGTTGCAAGGTTTTATATAGATGTCATACAGTGAGGTACCAGTGGCCGGCGCAGAACCCGGCTTGTTGCAAGACAGGGTGCGCGCCGGCCTGCTGCGGCATTTGCGCGGGGTAGGCGAGGAGGACTTGCAGTGCGGCACTGCCGAGCTGGACATCGCTTACGTGAACAACGGCAAGCTCGAAGAGGCCGCCCTGCTGCAAGTCTACGCCGAGGCCTCCGGCCTGGCATTGCTTGATGAACATGAGGCCAGGGAGGTAAACTTCTATCCGGAGGTGACCTACGATTTTCTTAACAGCGAGTGTTGCCTGCCCTTGACTTGGAGCAATGAACGCGCCATGCTGGCGGTAGCCTCGCCATACGCCACCGGAAGACTGGCGCTGCTGTGGAAGAATTTTTACGAGGCCGAGACCAGCTTCGTGCTGGCCAGGCGCTCGTTTATCGAAAGACATATAGGCTCGGTCTATGATAGGCCCGACGAGAAGACCGCCGGGCAGGACTGGAGCGATCCGGGCAGCGAGGAGGCTCTGCGCGACCTGGCGCGTGAGGCCCCCATAGTGCGCCTGGTCAGCGATGTTTTTGCCCGCGCTCAAGAGGGTGGTGCCTCAGACATACATATTGAGCCTGGCGAAAACGATGTGGCAGTGCGCTTTCGCATAGACGGGCTTTTGCAGGTGATTATGCGTCCGCCCAAGAATCAGTACGCCGCCATAGCCTCGCGCATCAAGCTTTTGGCCGGCATGAACATAGCTGAGCACCGCCTGCCCCAGGACGGGCGCATCGAACTGAGCGGCGGCAGCATGAACGCCATAGATGTGCGCGTGAGCACGGTGCCGGGCATGCACGGGGAAAGTATCGTGCTGCGGCTTTTGCAGAAGGACCCGGCGGTTTTCGAGCTGGGCAAAATAGGGCTTTTGCCTGACACCCTCGATGAGCTTAGCCGTCTTTTCAATATGCCTCACGGTATCATCCTGGTGGTTGGCCCCACCGGCAGCGGCAAGACCACCACGCTGTATTGTATCCTGAACGTGCTTAATGCCGACTTTCGGAAAATCATCACTATCGAGGACCCGGTCGAGTACCAGCTCGAGGGCCTGACCCAGATACACGTGCGCGCCAATATAGGCCTGAGCTTTGCCAATGGACTGAGAGCCATAGTGAGGCAGGACCCGGATGTTATCCTGGTGGGGGAAATCCGCGACCGCGAAACCGCGGAGATCGCCATTCATGCCGCCCTGACCGGACACCTGGTGCTCAGCACGCTGCACACCAATGACGCCGCCGGGGCGATCAGCCGCCTGATCGAGATGGGCGTCGAGGGTTTTCTTATCTCTTCGTCAGTGCTGGCGGTGGCCTCGCAGCGCCTGGTGCGCCGTATCTGCCCGGAATGTCAGGGCAGCGGCAAGTCTGATTCCCAGGCCGGACGCAGTTGCCGCAACTGTTTGGGCAGCGGCTATCGAGGCCGGGTGGCTATCTTTGAGCTAATGGTGATCAATGATGCCTTGCGCTCGGCCATCAATACCAATAAAGACAGCTCGGAGATCACTACTATTGCGCGGCGCAGCGGCATGCGCACGCTGAAGGAGGACGGCGATCTGAAGGTGGCCGAGGGGCTGACCACCGAGTCTGAGGTGACCCGGGTCTGCAAGCTTGACCTGGATGAGATTTAGGGGGATTTGGACACGAAGACCGAGCAAGGCATACAAAAGCAGAGCAAAGGCTTCAAGCTGCTGGCTTGGTTGCGCAGTCCGCTTTATGCCCGGCTGCGGCGCGCGCATCTGCGCCTGGGAAGACGCGGTGAACAGGCCGCCGCTGCCAAACTGCAGCAGCTGGGGCTGGAAATATTGTGCCGCAACTATAGAAGCGGACGCTATGAGATCGATATCGTCGCCAGAGATGAGGCGCAGCTATGCTTTGTCGAGGTGAAAACCCGGCGCTATAAGCCTGGGATAAGACCGGCGGAAGCAGTGAACGCGGCAAAAAAACGCCGTATTATACGGGCGGCACGCCGATACTTGCGCGATATCGGCGCGGTCAAGCTCAAGCTGCGCTTTGACATAGTCGAGGTAGTTAGCCGAAAATATGCCCCGTTCAGAATTAATTATATAAAAAATGCCTTCCGCCAAAAATCCCTGGCCACCCAGTACTGACTTCGTGTGTCTTCGTGTCCTCCCCCCTATATGCTGCTATCCAGGTCCGGCCTCACATTTTCAGGAATTTGGCGAATGCCTCTGCCGGGACTGCGGCGTCGCAAAGCTCTTGCAATCGGTTTCTCAGTCCGTAGTCATCGGTGACTATCCAGCTTATCTGCTTGGGGTCGCGCATTTTTTTTTGCAGCATCTCAACCAGATAGTTATCGGCATTTTGTTCTTCGTGTTTTTTGGCGGCGAAGTGCAGCGAGAAGTTATTTCCTATATTATCGATGCAGTCCATCGCTTCGACGCCATCGAAGACCAGGGCTATCTGTCTAAACAGATGCACCTTTTTCTTGCATTTTTCGACTAGTAGCCTTCTGGTTTCTGCCTGTCCCTTGTCTTTCATGATTTCCTGCCATTCCGGCGCGCGGAGCATCAGGTTGCAGGCGTCGACATATATATTGGTTCTTTTGAAGTCGGCGAAATGCTGGGTGAGATGCCAAATTTCTTTGCTGCTCGCCGTATTTCCGGCGGCATTATTTTTATTTTGCGCCAGTATATGCTGATGTCTTTTATTTTGCTGTTCCAAAATGTCGTGAAGCTTGCTTTGTTCGGCGCTGCTCAGTATTTGTCGCCAGAATTTTTGTTGCAGGAATTGTTTGATTTCCTGTAATGTTGCGGCGCATTCCTGTTTGTCCAGTCTCACGGTTTTGATCATATTTTCGATACGGAATGGCATGCTGTCCAGCTGCAATGGCTGTGGTTCTCCAGTTAGGGTATCCCTCAGCGTCTGCAATTTTGTTTTGCATTCTTGTTCCAGTTCGAGCAGTTCATCATCGAGCACGAGGGCCTCGTTAATGGCCATGCGCAGCTGTTCCTGGCGTAGTTGCAGTCGGTTTATTTTTTGCAGCAGCCGGCGTTTCAGTCCGTAGCGCTGGTTGATTTCGGCCTGTCTTTGCAGTGCAGTATTGATGCGTTGATTCAGGCTGCCGGCCTGCTTGATGTTTTGCTGCAGTCGGGCTTCCTCGTCGCTTGTATAGCCCAGCAGCCTTTGTAATGCGGCCTGGTGTTTTTCCTCGGCTTGGTTTTTCGCCATGCCTACCTGGATTTCACATTCCTGCCGCCACTGCTTTTCTTGTTCGCGCAATTTTTCTTCTTGTTGGCGGCGCAGCAGCTCCAGGTTTTCCTGAGATTGCAGTTTTTGGCGCTGCATCTGTTCGATTTCATTTTTATATGATTTTATTTGTTTGCGCAGTTCCGCATTTTTATTTTGTTCAGCCTTCAGCTGTTCCGGGTTTGTTGCGCGCGCATTTTTTTCCGTTCTGGCTTCGCTTGCCAAGCAGCTCCAGGCTTCGGTCATATCTTTGTCCGGCGCTGCAGCCTCAGTTTTATTTTTCCACAGTGAGGGGCAGTTTATCAGTCTTTGTGCGAGTCGGCTCAGCGCCTCGTTTTTGCTCTCCATATAGAGTCCCATGATAATCATGCGCGGGTCTGCCAGGGACTCTATCATTTTGCGCCAGTTTTTGAGCAGGTATTCCCCGTCCAGCATTTTTGCCGCTTTGCAGGCGTTTCGCCAGGGTCGTCGCCGGCTGAGTTCACTCAGGAAGGGCAGCAGCAGTAGTTCGTCGTGCTGCAAGAGCAGATTAAGTAGTCTCTGCTGCACAATGGCACTGTCAAAAGTGCCAGCGTTGATCTTGAAGCCGCCCTGTTGCATATAGCGGCTCAGCTCCTCAAAGTTCTTGACCGCGTTATATAAGTTCTGGCTGTTGGTGTTGTGCAGCAGCCACTGTAGGATGTCAGGGTTGATTTTCGCCATGTGGTTCCAGTCTTGCTAAGCTCATAGTCGTATGTAGCTAATATAACTCGCTGACGGCGTAATTGCCGGCAAGACCTTAGGTTCGGGGAAAGCGGAGGGGAGAGGACACGAAGACACACGAAGAGACAGGAAGGAACACTAAGGGCAGCTTGTGTTCTGGCAAGGCACAAAAAAAAAGACTCACGGAGAAAGCCGTGAGTCCTGAAATTTCTGGCGGGATTGACGGGACTCGAACCCGCAGCCTTCGCCGTGACAGGGCGATGCTCTAACCAATTGCGCTACAACCCCAGATTTGCTCGACCGCTTGTGCTGGCTGGCGGGATTGACGGGACTCGAACCCGCAACCTTCGCCGTGACAGGGCGATGCTCTAACCAATT